>DASXRA010000173.1:0-8265 GCA_036506855.1 Jatrophihabitantaceae bacterium | reverse complement strand
CGCCGTCCGAGATCTGCGAGGACGTGCCGGCGGTGATCGTGCCGTCCTTGGCGAACGCCGGGCGCAGCTTGGCCAGCCCCTCGACGGTCGTGTCAGCGCGAATGCCCTCGTCCTCGCGGAACTCGATCGGGTCGCCTTTTCGCTGCGGGATCAGCACGCGCGTGATCTCTTCGTCGTAGACACCGTTCTTCTGCGCAAGAGCGGCCCGCTGGTGCGAGCGCGCGGCGAACTCGTCCTGCTCCTCGCGGGTCAGCCCGAGGTGCGCGTTGACGCGATCCGTCGACTCCCCCATCGGGATGTTGTCGAAGATGTCGGTGAGCCCGTCGTAGGCCATCGCGTCTAGAACCTCGATCGAGCCGTACTTGTAGCCCGACCGCGACTTCGGCAGCAGGTGCGGCGCGTTGGTCATCGACTCCTGACCGCCGGCCACGACGATGTCGAACTCGCCGGCGCGGATGAGCTGGTCGGCAAGCGCGATGGCGTCGAGGCCCGACAGGCAGACCTTGTTGATCGTGATCGATGGGACGGACAGCGGAATGCCGGCCTTGTGCGCGGCCTGCCGGGCCGGGATCTGCCCGGCACCGGCCTGGAGCACCTGGCCCATGATGACGTACTGCACCTGCTCGGGGCTTACGCCCGACTTGTCCAGCGCAGCCTTGATCGCGAACCCACCGAGTTCGGCCGCGGAGAAGTCCTTGAGTGAGCCGAGCAGCCGGCCCATCGGAGTGCGCGCGCCGTCGACGATGACCGAGCCGCCCATGACGACCTCCTCGAACGAGTACCTGCCAGGCACTCTAACCACGGTGCCCCCTCGCGGCGGTGTGAACAAGCGCACGCCAGGGTCGCCGTAAGCGCACGTCACGCGCGACGATGACCGGATGCTGTTCCGCAGGCTCGACCACGTCGGCATCGCGGTGCCTGACCTCGACGAGGCGATCGCGTTCTACCGCGACGTATTCGCCGTGCACTGTGTCCACCAAGAGATCAACGAGGAGCAAGGCGTGCGCGAGGCGATGCTGGCGGTCGGCGACGGCGAGACGCAGATCCAGCTGCTCGCCCCGCTGAGCGCCGACTCGACGATCGCGACGTTCCTCGAGCGCGGCGGGCCCGGCATCCAGCAGCTCGCGTACACCGTCGACGACATCGACGAGGCGAGCGCGACGCTGCGAGCGAAGGGCCTGCGCCTGCTCTACGACGAGCCGAAGCGCGGCACGGCGGGTAGCCGGGTCAACTTCGTCCATCCCAAGGACACCGGCGGAGTGCTGGTCGAGCTCGTGCAACCGGCTACCGGCCAGTAACATCGCGCGTGGAGGCCCACCTGTGGACGACATCCGTACCGCGATCCTGACCGGACGCCGCGCCGACGTGGCGTCGCTGCCCGTGCCGCGGACGTACCAGGCCGTGGTGGTACGGGCCGACGAGGTCGGCATGTTCGAAGGGCTCGCGACCCGGGAGAAGGATCCGCGCAAGAGCCTGCACGTGCAGGAAGTGCCCACCCCCGAGCTGGGCCCGGGTGAGGCGATCGTCGCGGTCATGGCCAGCGCGATCAACTACAACACGGTATGGACGTCGATCTTCGAGCCGGTTCCGACGTTCGAGTTCCTGCGCCGGTACGCCAAGACCTCGCAGCTGGCCAGCAAGCACGACCAGCCGTACCACGTGGTCGGCTCGGACCTGTCCGGCGTCGTGCTGCGCGTCGGTGCAGGCGTGACGAAGTGGCAGCCGGGCGACGAGGTCGTTGCCCATTGCCTGTCCGTCGAGCTCGAGGATCCGCAAGGCCACGACGACTCAATGCTCGATCCGCAGCAGCGCATCTGGGGGTTCGAGACGAACTTCGGCGGCCTGGCCGAGATCGGGCTGGTGAAGTCCAACCAGCTGATGCCCAAGCCGGCCCACCTCACCTGGGAGGAAGCCGCCTGCCCGGGCCTGGTGAACTCCACCGCCTATCGCCAGCTCGTGTCACACCACGGCGCGGCGATGAAACAAGGCGACATCGTCCTTGTCTGGGGCGCCACGGGCGGCCTCGGCTCCTACGCGACGCAGTACGCGCTGAACGGCGGCGCCATCCCCGTGTGCGTCGTCTCCTCGCCGGACAAGGCGCAGCTGTGCCACCGCATGGGCGCCGAGTTGGTCATCGACCGCACCGCTGAGGACTACCAATTCTGGAAGGACGGCGTCCAGCAGCCGAGCGAATGGAAGCGGCTGGGCAAGAAGGTGCGCGAACTCACAGGAGGCGAGGATCCCGACATCGTCTTCGAGCACCCGGGCCGCGAGACGTTCGGCGCGAGCGTGTACGTCGCCAGGCGTGGCGGCACGATCGTCACCTGCGCCTCGACGTCCGGGTATTGGCACGAGTACGACAACCGGTACCTCTGGATGACCCTCAAGCGCATCGTCGGCTCGCATTTCGCGAACTACCGGGAGTCGTGGGAGGCGAACCGGCTCGTCGCGCGAGGCGCGATCCATCCGACGCTCTCGCGGGTCTACCCGCTGGGCGAGACCGGCCAGGCCACCTACGACGTGCACCGCAACCTGCACCAGGGCAAGGTCGGCGTGCTCTGCCTGGCACCACATGCCGGACTGGGAGTCACCGATCCGGCTTTGCGCGGCAAGCACATCGACGACATCAACCGCTTCCGCGACGACTGATCTAATTCATTTGCGCCGCGCCTTGGGCGGGGTTGCACAGGGTGGGACGATCGGGGCATGTCTTCGGAGAACTACTCGGACACCTTGCCGATCCTTGCCGACCGCGGTTTCGACACATCCATGCGCGGCTACGACCGCCGGCAGGTGGACGTGTACGTCGCGACCCTCGACGACGAGATACGAGCGGCCGCCGCCGACCGCGACGCAGCGCTCGCCCGCTGCGCCGATTTCGCCGCCCAGCTCGCGAGCGCGCAGGCCCAGATCGAGTCGCTGCGGCGCCAGCTTCGAAAAGCGACCGAAAAGGTCACCGCCGACAACCTGGAACCCCGGGTCCGGGAGCTTCTCGACACCGCGGCGGCCGACGCGTCCAAGATGCGCGCCGAAGCCGACGCCTATGTGCTCACAGTGCGGCGCACCGCCGACGAGTCCGCTGAGCGGATCCGCGCGAGCGCGCGCCAGGACGCCGAGCAGGTCGTCGCCGACGCCACGCAGCGCCACGCCGAGGCCGACGAGACGTTCCGGCAGCGCATCGCCGAGGTCGAGCATCACCGCGCCGACCTGATGGCCCAGATTGAGGATGAACGCGCCCGCGTCCACGCCGAGGAAGACCAGCTCACCATCGACGCGCAGGCTGAGCGCATCCGGCTGGACGAGGAGGCGGCGGCCGAGCGGGCGCGGCTCGACGAGGAGGGGGCGGCCGAGCGGGCGCGGCTGCAGGCCGAGATAGACGAGCGCGTGAGCACCGCCGAGAAGGACTTCGAGATCACGCTGCGGCTGCGACGCACCGAGGAAGGCCGCAAGTCCGCGGCGCAAGTCGCCGCAGCCGAGGCGCAGGCCGAGCAGATACGAGTCGACGCACACGCAGCGGCCGAGGATCTGCTGCGCGAGGCGCGGGCCGAACTGGGACGCCTCAACGATCGGCGCGTCGAGACGCATACCGCACTGCGCGAGCTGCACGAGAAGATCGCCAAGCTGCTCGCAGACATCGAGCCGCCACCGCCGAGCAGTCCGCGCGAGCCAGCGAAGACAGCGAAGACCGAGAAGCCGTCGCGCGCTCCGGCGAAACCGCGAGGTCGTGTCCGAAGCTGATGACGACTCGGGAACCCGATCGCCGTTCGCCCTCGGGTTCGCCGCAGCCGTCGGCGTAGGACTCGCCTACCTGCTCTTTCGCGCGCTGGTCGACGCGCGCGACATCCTGGTTCTGGTTGCACTGGCCCTGTTCTTCGCCGCCGGGCTCGACCCGGGCGTCCGCTTCGTCGTCCAGCGGCTGGGCCTGCCCCGCGGGCTCGCCGTCGCGGTCGTGTTCGTGGTCATCGCCGGCGTCTTCACCGGCTTCGGATTCGCCGTCGTGCCGCCGCTCGTCGACCAGACGACGTCGTTCGTACATAAGCTGCCCGGCTATCTCACCGACCTGCAGCACAACCGGCGGATCGCCGACCTGGACCGTCGCTTCCACGTGATCAACCGGTTGCGGGACTACGTCCAGTCCGGTGACCTGTTCCGGAGCTGCGCCGGCAACGTGCTCTCAGCGGGCACGGCGGTCGCCACGACCATCTTCGAAGGCCTGACCGTTCTCGTGTTGACGCTCTACTTCATGGCCTATTTCGACGACATCAAGAGCTTCGCCTACGGCATGGCACCAGGCACGAGGCGCGGCCGCGCAACGCAGATCGGCACGAAGATCACCGACCAGATCGGCGACTACGTGGCCGGCAACCTGATCCTCGCGTTCGTCGCGGGCCTGGTCTCGTTGCTGTGGCTATGGGCGATCGGCGCGCCGTTCCCGTACGCGCTCGCCTTCGTCATCGCGCTGCTGGACGTCGTCCCGCTCATCGGGGCCCCGGTGGCGATCGCCGTCGTCTCGGTCATCGTGCTGATCGACTCGACCGCTGCCGGCATCGCCACGATCGTCTTCCTCATCGCGTACCAGCTCGTCGAGAACTTCGTCGTCGTGCCGAGGCTGTTCACCAAGATGCCGCGGATCAACCCGGCCGCGACGATCATCGGCGCGGTCGCCGGCGCTCAGCTGCTCGGCGTCATCGGATTCCTGCTTGCCCTGCCGCTGGTCGCCGTGATCGACCTGATCCTGCGCGAGCTGGTCGTCCCGCGCCAAGCGCGGAACTGACCTCAATGACGCGGTGCCGAGCGACCGCGCTGGACGCCGGGCGCTCGCCGGTCGCGCGCCGCCCAGCACGCGGTGTGCCAGTGCCTCCGGTCACCCGCATCGGAATCGTTCGCCGGCCAGGCCACGACGTGGGGCAACCCGGGTCGGATCTCCTGGTCGCAGCCGGGGCAGCGGTATGCCTTGGTCGTGCCTCCGCCTGGCAGTGAGCGCACGACGTACTCCTCGCCGCGCCACCCCTCATGCCGTTCGGCGGACGGCGTTGCGGATCCGGCGCGCATCGGCTCGTCCGGACGTCGTCGATTCTGGCGCGGCACCTGTCGAGCCTAGGTGTAGTCGCGGAAACCCTTGCCGGTTTTGCGGCCGAGCCGCCCGGCCGTCACCAGGTGCTCCAGCAGCGGCGCGGGCGCGAAGCCGGGCTCGCGGAACTCCAGGTAGAGCGTGCGCTGGATGGCCAGCGCCACGTCCAGCCCGACCACGTCGAGCAGCTCGAACGGCCCCATCGGATAGCCACAGCCGACCTTCATGGCCGAGTCGATGTCGTCCGCCGTCGCGTAGTGCGCCTCGAGCATCTTCACCGCGTCGTTGAGGTACGGGAAGAGCAGCGCGTTGACGATGAAGCCCGCCCGATCGCCGCAGCGCACCGCGTGCTTGCCGATCTTGCGGGCGACGTCGAGCACGGTGGCCTCGACGTCCGGCGCGGTCGACACGGTGCGGACGACCTCGACCAGCTTCATGACCGTGGCGGGGTTGAAGAAGTGCATGCCGATGACGTCGGACGGCCGCGACGTCGCGGCGGCGAACTCGATCACCGGAAGGCTCGACGTGGTCGTGGCCAGCACTGTGCCCGGCGCGCAGATCTCGTCCAGGTTGGAGAACAGGGCCTCCTTGACGGTCAGATCCTCGACGACCGCCTCGACCACGAGCTGCGCGTCGGCCAGATCGTCGAGCCGCGACGTGCCGCTGATCCGGGCAAGCGCGGCGTCACGATCGGCCTCGGTGAGCTTGCCGCGCTGTACCGCCTTCTCCATCGAGCGGGCTATCGAAGCAGAGACCTTCGCTACCTTCTCAGCGCTCCGGGCCACGAACAGCACGTCGTAGCCGCCCTTGGCGAACACTTCGACGATTCCGGTGGCCATCGTGCCCGAGCCCACCACGCCGACTTTCTCGACGGGGCGCGCCCCCTCGATCACGTCCAGCGGCGGCGGGGTGTGCGCATCGGCGACGACGTTCGGCGAGTCCGGGGCGTCGTAGGCGTAGAAACCGCGACCGGACTTCCGCCCGAGCAGGCCCGCGGTCATCATCTGCCGAAAGATCGGCGTCGGCGCGTGCAGCCGGTCGCGGCCCTGCTTGTACATCGTGTCGAGGATCTCGTAGGACGTGTCTAGGCCGATCAGGTCGAGCAACGCCAAGGGGCCCATCGGCAGGCCGCAGCCGAGCTTCATCGCCGCGTCGATGTCCTCGCGACTGGCATAGCGCGACTCGTACAGCGACGCCGCGTGGTTGAGGTAGCCGAACAGCAGCGCGTTGGCGATGAAGCCGGCACGGTCGCCGATCGTGACGTCGACCTTGCCCAGCTTCTGCGCGAACGCCTCGACGTCGTCGACCACGTCCTGCTCGGTGACGACGGTGCGCACGATCTCGACCAGCTTCATCACCGGGGCGGGGTTGAAGAAGTGGACGCCGACGACCTTGCCCGGGCGTCCGGTCGCGACCGCGATCTCGGTGACCGACAACGACGAGGTGTTCGTGGCGAGGATCGCCTCAGGCTTGCAGATGCCGTCGAGCTGGCTGAAGATCGCTCGCTTGAGTTCGAGATGTTCGGGCACTGCCTCGACGACCAGATCGGCGTCGGCCAGCGCCTTGAGATCGGTGCCGAAGTCGATCCGGGCCAGCAGCTCGCGCTGCTCGTCGTCGCTAAGCTTGCCACGGGCGACTGCCCGGCCGGTGGAGTGCTCGATGTGCGTGCGGCCCCGCGTCAGGGCCGCGTCGTCGCCCTCGATCGCGACGACGGACAGGCCGTTTCGCGCGAATACCTCGGCTATGCCGGCACCCATCGTGCCGAGTCCCACGACGCCGACCTGCCGAAACTCACGAGTCATCTGGCTGACCTCCCGTCAACGACCCCAGCGCGCCTTGACCATACGCACCAGCCAGGCGACATCTCGCGGGGTGCGCCGGAATGTGAGCACCTTGATCGGCGACGGGTAGCGCAGGTGCGTGACGGCGCGCGGCCAGGCGAACTCGCGCAGCCCGTCCGGCCCGTGGATCCTTCCGAAGCCTGAGTTGCGCACACCGCCGAACGGCAGGCCCGGCACGGTCGCAAACGTGATCGCCGAGTTGATACTGACCATGCCGCACGACAGGCGGGCAGCGATCTGCTCACCATGCTTCGCGCTGAACACGGCGCCGCCGAGCCCGAACGGGTTCGCGTTGGCGAGCCGCACCGCCTCGTCGACGTCGCGGACGCGAGTGATCGTCACGGTCGGACCGAATGTCTCCTCCTGGACGGCGGCCGAGTCCTCGGGGACGTCGACCAGCACCACGGGCTGCACGTACGGCGGCTGCACCGACTCGGGGCCACCCACCACCGCGCGCCCACCCCGCGCGAGAGCGTCGTCGATGTGCCGGCGGATCACGTCGATCTGCGCGGGCATCGTCATCGGGCCGTAGTTGGCCGCGGCATCGCTGCCGCCGCGGATCCGCCCTGCCTCGCGGGTCACGCGCGCGACGAATTCGTCGTACAGCGGCTCGACGACATAGGCGCGCTCGACGCCGGTGCATGTCTGGCCGGAGTTGGCCATCGCGCCCCATACCGTCGCGTCGACGGCGGCATCGAGGTCGGCGTCGTCGGCGACGATCAGCGCGTCCTTGCCGCCGCATTCGATCAGGATCGGCGTGAGCGTCTCGGCGCACGCTGCCATGACCTTCTTGCCGGTTGCCGTCGAGCCGGTGAACGCGAGCTTGTCGACGCCGGCGCGGCACAGCGCCGCACCGGTGGCTCCGAAGCCGGTGATCAGCTGGAAGACCGGCTGCTCGGGCACCACCTCGGCGAACGAGTCGACCAGCCACTTGCCGATCGCCGGCGTGAACTCGCTCGGCTTGAAGACGACCGCATTTCCGGCGGCGAGCGCGTAGGTGATCGAGCCCATCGGCGTGTGCACCGGGTAGTTCCACGGACCGATCACGCCGACCACGCCGAACGGCACGTACTCGGCCGACGCGGTGTGGTTCATCGCGAGCATGCCCGGCGCGACCCGTCGCCGCCCGAGCACCTTCTCGGCGTTGGACGCCGCCCAGCTGACGTGCTCGATGGCGAGGATGATCTCGCCGAGCGCGTCGTCGACCGGCTTGCCGTTCTCGCGGTGGATCAGCTCGGCGAACTCGTCACTGCGCCGGACGAGCAGCGTGCGCCAGGCACGCATCCGCCGCTTGCGCCCGTCGTGTCCGAGGTCGCGCCACCAGGTCGCCGCGCCGCGTGCCCGCTCGACGGC
>DASXRA010000172.1:0-4738 GCA_036506855.1 Jatrophihabitantaceae bacterium | reverse complement strand
TTCAGGTCAATCGGCCGGGGCGTCGACCAACTCCGGCTCGTCCTCTACATAATCCGGCTGCGCGGGCACCTCGTCGGGCTCGGCGAGCACCCAAGCCGCCTCGGCGAGGTCCCAGTACAGATCCTTCGGCTGTTCACGCACGCGAGAAGTGTGAGCCACGCGCGTGGTTTCGCGGAAGTGAATCAATGCCAGACTGCCCGATCGAGCAGTTGTCAACCTTTGCGCTTCGTCAGCTCTTCGGTGAGCTGCGGCGCCACGGCGAACAGGTCACCGACGACGCCGAAGTCGGCAAGCTCGAAGATCGGCGCCTCGGGGTCCTTGTTGATGGCGACGATCGTCTTCGACGTCTGCATGCCGGCTCGGTGCTGAATCGCGCCCGAGATGCCGACCGCGACGTAGAGCTGCGGGGACACCGTCACCCCGGTCTGGCCGACCTGCATCTGGTGCGGCACCCATCCGGCGTCCGTCGCCGCCCGCGAGGCACCGACCGCGGCGCCCAGCGAGTCGGCCAGCGCCTCGATGACGGAGAAGTTCTCGGCGCCGCCCACGCCGCGTCCGCCCGAGACGATGACCGACGCGTCGGTGAGTGATGGCCGCGAGCCCGTCGCCTCGACGACCCGGTCGAGCACCTTCGCGGCCTTGGCGTTGTCGGAGATCTCGACGGCTACGGGCACCTGCTCGGCCGCGCCGGCTGCCGGCTCCGGCGCTACGGAGTTGGCGCGAACGGTGATGACCGGCACGCCCGTGCCGACCTTCGACTGCACCGTGACGGCGCCGCCGAAGATGCTCTGGACGGCGCTGCCGTCGGCGTTCACGGTGACCGCATCGGTCAGCACACCGCTGCCGATCTTGAACGCGAGCCGCGCCGCGACCTCCTTGTTCTCGCTGGTCGACGCGACGAGCACCGCGGCGGGCGCTGCCTGCGAGACGATCGACGCCAGCACCTCGGCCTTCGGCGCGACCAGGTAGCCGTCGACCTCGTCGCTCTCGGCGACGTAGACCTTGGCTGCCCCGTACTCCGCAAGCGTCGCGTTGAGCCCGGCCGCCACGCCGGGAGCGCCGATCACGACCGCGCTGGGCTCGCCGATCGTGCGAGCGGCGGTGAGCAGCTCGAGCGTCGACTTCTTGACGGCGCCGTCCGCCGAATCGACCAAAACAAGTACCTCTGCCATTGACGTGTCTCCTCAGACCAGCTTCTTGGACGCCAGGAACTCGGCGATCTTCGTTCCGCCGTCGCCTTCGTCCTTGACGATCTGGCCGGCCTGCCGCGGCGGCGCGACCTCGAACGACAGCACCTGCGTCGCTGCATTGGCCAGGCCTACCTCGTCGGCGCCCAGACCCAGGTCGGCGGTCGTCAACGTCTGCACCGGCTTGCTCTTGGCGGCCATGATGCCCTTGAACGACGGGTAACGCGGCTCGTTGATCTTCTCGACGACGCTGATCACCGCAGGGGTAGCGCCCTGCACGATGTCGTACCCGGTATCGCTGAGCCGCTCGATCGTGACGCTCGGGCCGTCGACCGTGACCTTGCGCGCCTGCGAGAGTTGCGTGACGCCGAGCGCCTCGGCAACGAGTGCGGGCACCACGGAAACGCGCGTGTCGGTTGCCTCCGATCCGGCGATCACGAGGTCCCACTCCAGGGTGCCGAGCGCCTTGGCGATCACCTTCGCGGTCTGGATCGCGTCCGAACCGTGGATCGCCGGGTCGCTGACGTGGACGGCCTTGTCGGCGCCCATCGAGAGCGCCTTGCGGATCGACTCCGTGGCACGTTCGGGGCCGACGGTCAGGATGGTGACCTCGCCGCCGTGCGCCTCCTTGAGCAGCAGGCCCTCCTCGATCGCGTACTCGTCGACCTCGTTGATGACGGCGTCGCCGGACGCGCGGTCGAGGGTGTTGTCGGCCGGGTCGAGCCTGCGCTCGGCCGCTGTGTCGGGCACCTGCTTGACCAGCACCACAATGTTCATGCCTGCGACTGACCTCTCCGAATCGGGATCTCACGCTGCTCGGACTGCGAGCAACCGATACTGCCCATGCTACTGACGAGTAGCAATGTGGCAGTGGTCTCGGGCGCGAGACGCATCACTGTCCGGACACACTACGGTCGCGACATGCGGATAGCGATCGCCCTTTTCGACGGCGTCGAGGAACTGGATTTCGCCGGGCCCTGGGAGGTGCTCGCGTACTGGGCCCGCGAGGTCGCCGCCGACGCGGAGGTGTTCACAGTCGCCGCGTCGCTCGATCCCGTCACCGCGGCCAAGGGCCTGCGGGTGCTTCCCGACCGGACCTGGGACGACGCCGGCCAGATCGACGTGGTCATCATGCCGGGCGGCCGGGGTTCGCGTGCCCTGCTGGGCGCGGACGAACCGCTGCATGACCGGCTGCGCGCGCTGGCTGCCGGCGGCACGCTCATGACGAGTGTCTGCACCGGCGCGCTCGTTTACGCGGCGGCCGGGATGCTGCGCGGGCGCCCCGCGACGACGCACTGGGACAACCTGGACGAGCTCGCCGCCCTGGACGGCACGATCGAGATCCGCCCGGACGCGCGCTACGTCGACGACGGTGACGTGATCACGGCGGCCGGCGTATCGGCGGGTATCGACATGGCGCTGCACCTCGTCGTCCGGCTGGATTCGGCCGACGCTGCGCGCCGCACCAAACGCGAGATTCAGTACGATCCGGACCCACCCGTGTAACGGAGTCCGTCATGCGCAAGCCGCCGCTTGAGCCGACCGTCTGGCGCCCGCCGAAAGCGCCTGCACGCGCGAAGCGGCGGCACGGCCCGGTGCCCGTCGAGCTGCGCGTCTTCGACTTACCCGGACGCGGCCCCGAGGACGTCACGGTCGACGACGGCGGCAACGCGATCGTGGGTGTTGCCGACGGGCGGATCCTGCGGGTGGCGCCGGACGGGCAGCACGTCGACCTGGTGGGCGACACCGAAGGCCGCCCGCTCGGCGTCGAGCTCGACCCTGGTGGCGACGTGCTGGTCTGCGACGCGCGCCGTGGTCTGCTGAGCGTCGAGGCGTCCAGCGGCAAGGTGCGCACGCTCGTCGACCGCTTGGGCGGCACGCCCATGGTGTTCTGCAACAACGCGGCTGTCGGCCGCGACGGCACGGTCTACTTCACCGACAGCTCGACCCGGTTCGGCCTGGACCATTACCGCGGCGAGTTGCTGGCGCACACCGGCACCGGACGGTTGCTGCGCCGCGCGCCGGACGGAGGCGTCGACGTCCTGCTCGACGGCATGCAGTTCGCGAACGGCGTCGCCCTCGCGCCGGACGAGGCATCCGTCGTGGTCGCCGAGATGGGTTGCTACCGCCTGATCCGGCTCTGGCTGTCCGGCGAGCGCCAAGGCGAGCGCGACGTGCTCATCGACAACCTGCCCGGGTTCCCCGACAACATCAGCGCCGGCAGCGACGGTCTCGTCTGGGTGGCTCTGCCGAGCCCGCGCAATCCGATGCTCGACGCGCTGCTTCCACTGCCACCCGTACTGCGTCGCATCACCTGGCGGGTGCCCGAGAAACTGCAGCCGCGCCAGCGCAGGACCGTCTGGGTGCAGGCGTACGACGCGAACGGCGTGCTCGTGCACGACCTGCAGGCAGATCACCCGTGGTTCCACATGGTCACCGGTGTGCACGAGGCGAACGGCACCGTGTGGCTCGGCAGCTTGGTATCCCCCGGACTCGGACGCATCACCCTAGGAGGCCGAACATGATCAGTCAGCGGATTCCCGCCGCCGCCGTATGCGCGTTGGCCCTCGCAGTGCTCGGCGTCGTGTCGGCCGGCACGGCCAATGCGACGCCGTCGAACGCGGCACCGCCGCAGTGCAGCTCGGGCGCGCACACGTTGTCGCACTTCGGCGATCACGTGTACCCCGAGACCGGGAACGGCGGCTACCGGAGCCTGCACACCGACGTGCACATGGTCTACGACGCGAAGGCGAACCAGTTCCTGCCGGGCAACCACGTCGTGCTGACAGTGCGCGCGACACAGTGCCTCACCGATTTCAGCCTCGACTTCGAGCGCACCAGCGTCGACAAGAACGACGGCCCCAAGATGGACGTCAATCGCATCCTGGTCAACGGCGGACCCGCCGCCTACAAGTTCGTCCAGCCGACCTATCCGGGCGACCCCAACGGGCAGGACGACCCCGACCCGCGCGCGCACCAGGCCGGCCAAGTCGTCCCAGTCGGCGGCAAGGACGCCAACCCGCTGCCGCCGGCGTGCACCCCGGCGGTCACCGGCACCGACGTGAACGCGCAGAACGGCGACCCGTGCCCGGCGAACAAGCTGGTGATCACCCCGCCGGCGAACATCAAACCCGGCACGCTGTTCAAGGTCACCGTGTTCTACACCGGCCGGCCGGGCGTGCACGCCGACGGCGACGGCTCGACCGAGGGCTGGTTCCGCAACAACACCCCGCCCGGTGACGGCGGCTTCGTCACCACCGAGCCGGTCGCCACCGAGGACTGGATGCCGCTGAACGACCATCCGAGCGCGAAGCCGACCTACGACTTCTACGACACGGTCACCGCGGGCCGGACCGCGATCGCGAACGGCATGCTGCTCTCCACCGTGCACAACGCACCGGACGCCCTCTTCCGTGAGGGCTCCACCACGTTCCACTGGCACTCACCGGCCCCGATCGCGAGCTACCTGGTCGAGAACAGCGTCGGCAACTACGACCTGACCTGGCGCGACGCCGACGACGGCATCCGGTACTACGAGGCGCAGGCGAGCG
>DASXRA010000171.1:0-3964 GCA_036506855.1 Jatrophihabitantaceae bacterium | reverse complement strand
AGCGATCGGCGGGCTGCTGATGACGGTCGGCGCCGCCGCAGCGTGGGGCCTGGCCAACGTGATCACCCGGGCGAGCGGCGAGAAGCGGCCGCTGTCGATGCTGGTGTGGTCGAGCCTGGTGCCGCCGATCCCACTGTTCGGCCTGTCGACAATCGTCGACGGCCCGGCGGACGTCGGGCATGCGCTGAGCCACCTGACGCTGCGCGCGCTGCTCGCCATCGGCTATCTGGCCTACGTCTCGACGTTCTTCGGCTTCGGCGTGTGGAATCGGCTGATCGGCCTGCACTCGGTGAGCAGGATCGCCCCGTTCAGCCTGCTCGTGCCTGTCTTCGGGCTGGCCGCGTCCTGGTTGGTACTGGACGAGGCCGTCACCTGGCGGTTGGCCGGATGCGCCGTCCTCGTCCTGGTCGGGCTGGGGCTCGTCGTCCGCAAGCCGCGCACTGTTCACCGGTCCGCGCCTTCCGAGCCGGCCGGGTTGGTGGCAGGGTCGAGGGATCACTCAGAGGGAGAGGAAGACGGCCATGCCCGAACGCTCGTCGTTCGCACCGGGAACCCCGTCGTGGGTCGATCTGTCGACGACTGACCCGGATGCTGCACGCGACTTCTACGGTCCGCTCCTCGGTTGGGAGTACGTCATCGACCCCAGCGAGGAGACCGGCCACTACGCCACAGCCACGGTCGGCGGCAAGAACGTCGCCGGCGTGAACGGCATGTCGATCACCGAGCAGCCACCTGCCTGGACGACGTACTTCGCCACCGACGACGCGCAGAAGCTGTCCGAGTCGGTCACCGAGAACGGTGGCGCCATCGCGCTAGGCCCGATGCAGGTCGGCCCGTCCGGCACGATGCTCATCTGGCAGGACCCGTCCGGGGCGTTCGCCGGCGCCTGGCAGGCGGGCGACATGAAGGGCGCGCAGCTCGTCCAGGAGCCCGGCGCGATCGCCTGGAACGAGCTCAACACCCGCGATCTCGCCGGGGCGATCGCCTTCTATACCGCGATCCTGCCGGTCACCGCGCACGACATGAGCGACGGCGACTTCCACTACCAGACGCTGCAGGTCGACGGTGTCGACGTCGCCGGCATGTGGGAGATGACTGCGGACGTTCCGCCGGACGTCCCGCCCAACTGGGGCGTGTACTTCACGGTTGCTGACACCGACGCGTCCGTCACCCAGGCAACCAACCTCGGCGCATCGGTGGTCATGCCGGCCAAGGACTCGCCGTACGGCCGCTTCGCCGGGCTGCGCGACCCGCAGGGCGCGGCCTTCTACGTCATCGGGATGGCGCCCGAGAACCAGTGACGCGCGCCGATTGAGCAACCGGCGGCGGTCCTACGCCGCCACCGGTTGCGCGATCGGAAGCCCGCGATCGGAAGCCCTAGCGGGATACCGCGTCCAGCGGGGTGAGCCTGTTTCGCGGACCCGCGCGCAGGACGTTCGAGGGCAGCTCCTTGCCGACGGCGAGCTGGGCGAACGAGGCGGCGTCGAGCAGGGCCTCGATGTCGATGCCCGTCGCGATGCCCATGTCCTCGACCATCGCGACGACCTCCTCGGTGGCGATGTTGCCCGTCGCGCCCGGCGCGTAGGGGCACCCGCCCAGACCGCCGACGCTGGCGTCGAAGTTCGTGACGCCGAGCTGCAGGGCGGCGTAGAGGTTCGCGAGGCCGGTGCCTCGGGTGTTGTGCAGGTGCAGGGCGAGCGGCAGGTCGCCGAACGTATCCCGGGTGCGCTCGACGAGCTCGACGACCCGGACCGGCGTGGCCATTCCGGTCGTGTCGCCATAGGTCAGCGAGTCGGCCCCGGCGTCGACCGCCGCCTTCGCAACCTCGATCACCCGCTCGACCGGCACGTCGCCCTCGTAGGGGCAACCCCACGCGGTGGAGACGATGACCTCGAGCGTGCCGTCACCGTCGTGCACCGACGCGACGATCTCGGAGAGCTCGGCCAGCGATTCGTCCGTCGTGCGGTTGATGTTCCTGCGGTTGTGCGTGTCGGACGCCGACACGACGACCTCGATCTCGGTGAAGCCGGCGGCGAGTGCTCGTGCGGCACCTCGCAGGTTCGGCACGAGGGCGGAGTACCGCACCGACGGCTCGCGGCGGATCCGGCTCCACACCGCGTCGGCATCGGCCATCTGCGGGATCGCGGCGGGATGCACGAATGACACGGCTTCGATGCGGGATACGCCGGTCCGAGACAGCGCGTTGATCAGTGCGACCTTCGCGTCCGTCGGGATGGGGTCTTCGTTCTGCAGCCCGTCTCGCGGGCCGACTTCGCGGATGGTAATCGCGGCGGGCATACGCCCCACGGGGGTCATGGCGACACCGTACTTCCCTGCGTGTGGCGCCGCGATTCGAACGCTACCGGGTGGGCCGGGGCCTACTGCTGCGGGGGGTAGGGCTGCGTCCGCGGGTAGCCGCCCGGCCCACCTTCGGGTCCGCCTTGGGGGTAACCGCCTTGCGGGTAGCCGCCGGGTGGCGGGTACTGGGCTCCCCCGCCGTAGGCCTGCCGAGCTCGGCGGTCACTGTCCTGCTCGATGAGCCGGTTGAGGATCTGCTGGACCTGGTCGGACTTCGGGATGTAGCTCAGCGTCTCCTGACCGTGCTCGCCGGCGGACTCGATGGTGATCGTGCCTGCCTTGACGATGCGGTCCCACAACGACTGCGAGAACGCGACGTCGTTGATTCGCTGCAGTGAGATGTCGCGGCCGACATGATGCAGCACGCCGCGGCGGATAAGCACCCGGTGCGTGGTGAACACGTAGTGCGTCGTGCGCCAGCTGATCCAAGGCCCGAACGTCAGCACGCAGAGCAGCAGGAACCCGACCACGACGATCGCGATGAGCAACGGCCCGTGCGCGCTGCCGGACGGCAGGAACGCGATAGCGACCCCGGCCCCCCCACAGATCACGATGAACCAGAACGTCGCGGGGACGAGCGTGATCCAGTGCGGGTGCAGGTGCTCGACGACCTGTTCGTCGTCGGCGAGGACTTTCTCCGGATACGACACGGCAGCCTCCCTGCGTCGCCACGCGCGTCCCTGGTGGAAACGCTGTCGCAACGCTATCCGGTCCGGACGGCCGACGCAGCGACCTACCTGAGATGTCGAACGTCACCCGCGGCGACGAGGCGCTGGCGCCCGTCGCTGGTGAGCACGAGCCGGCCGTCAGCGTCGATGCCCGTCGCCCGGCCCTCGTAAGAGTCGCCGTCCGTGCTCGAGACGACGACGTCGCGCCCGATCGTGGCGCACCGGTCGCGGTAGTCACCGGCCAGCCCACTGGCCTCGGCGTCACCGCCGGCGGCGTCCCACTGCATATATCTCGCACCGAGCTCGGCCAGGATCGCGACGAGCAGCTCGGTGCGGTCCGGCGGTGGCGCGCCGCCCTCGATCGCGAGCGACGTCGCGGTGTCGACGGGCAGTTCGTCGGCCGTCGTCGTGACGTTCAGGCCGACTCCGACGACCGCTGCGTCGCCCACAACCTGGGCGAGGATGCCGGCCGCCTTGCGCCGCGCGGCGCCCAGCAGCACGTCGTTCGGCCACTTCAGCGCGGCATCCAGACCGGTCAGCTCGGCGACGGCATCTCGCACGGCGACGCCGGTGAGCAGCGGCAGCCATCCCCACAGCGACGCCGGCGCGGACGGCCGCACCAGGACGGAGAACGTCAGCCCGGCGCGCGGCGGCGAGGCCCATCGGCGGTCCAGGCGTCCCCGGCCGGTGCGCTGATACTCCGCGACGAGCACGGCGCCGGCCGGCCGGGTCGGCGCGGCATCGATCAGGTCGGCGTTGGTCGACTCGGTCGCGTCGACGATCTCGATGGCGGACCACGGCCGGCCGAGCGCGGATTCCAGCCGAGCGCGATCGAGAGCTAGCCGGACGTGGCTGGTCATGACCGCCAGCGTAGGGAGTACCCGGGGCGAAGCGTCAGGCGATGCTGGCGTGCCCGACACTGAAGCCGGGACGCATGT
>DASXRA010000170.1:0-6683 GCA_036506855.1 Jatrophihabitantaceae bacterium | reverse complement strand
ACACCGCGACGAAGGACAGCCCCATCGCGACCTCGTAGCTGATCATCTGAGCCGCGCTACGCAACGCGCCGAGCAGCGGGTACGTCGAACCGGACGCCCAGCCCGACAGCACGATGCCGTACACGCCGAGCGACGAGCAGGCGAACACGACGAGGACGCCCACCGGCAGGTCGGTCAGCTGCAGCGCGGTGCGATGCCCGAACATCGACACCTGCGGCCCGAACGGGATCACCGAGAACGCGAGAAACGCCGGCACGGCCGAGAGGATCGGCGCCAGGAAGTAGACCGGCTTGTCGGCGAGCAGCGGGATGACTTCTTCCTTGAACGCCAGCTTGACACCGTCGGCGAGCGACTGCAGCGTGCCCCACGGGCCGGTGCGGTTCGGGCCGATGCGGTTCTGCATCCGCCCGACGACCTTGCGCTCGAACACGATCGAGAACAGCGTCATGACGACCAGGAAGGCGAATACGCCGACGACCTTGATCAGGATGATCCAGATCGGCTCGCCACCGAAGCCCGGCACGTCGGGGGCAGCAACGACACTCACGAGGCACCTCCGGCCGAGACGGTGACGACGTCGCCCGCACTGACGCCGAGCGAGGCGCGCACCGCGCATCCGCGAGCGTTCGTCGGCAACCACACGACGCGGTCGGGCAGCTCGGCGATCACCGCGGGCAGCACGATCGAGCCGTGCCCGGACGCGACGCTGACGTAGTCGCCGTCGGCAACGCCGAGCTCGTCCGCGATCACGGCGGAGACGAGCGCGCGCGCGGGCTTCGCGGTTCCGGCGAGGTTGTCGTCGCCGTCGGACATGCGTCCGGCATCGAGCAGCTCGTGCCACGTCGCGAGGACGGCCTCGCCCTTGCCGACCGAGGGTGGCCGCCCCGGCGCGACCGTCGGTGCCGCCGCGCGCCGGGTGCCCGGGCCGAGGCGCACCAGCTCCTCGCGCGCCGCCTCGACGGTGGGCAGGCCGAGGTCGATGTCGAGCTCCTCGGCGAGCGCATGCAGGACGCGGCCGTCGGCCATCGCGCCGGTGCCGTGCAGGGTGAGGTCGAACGGGCGCCGACGCCCCTCCCAGGTGACGTACCGGCCCGCCTTCTCGGCGGCCGGCGCGACCGGAAAGACCACGTCGGCATGCGACGTGATAGCGCTGTGGCGGATTTCCAGGCTGACGATGAAGCCGGCACGGTCGAGGGCTTCGGACGCGAGCGCGGGATCGCCGAAGTCGCCCGGATCGACGCCACCGACGACCAGGGCGGCGAGTGCTCCGTCGCGCGCGGCCTGCAGGATGGCTCCGGCGTCGCGTCCCGCGACGCCGGTCAGGTTGGCGTCCCACACACTCTCGACCTCAGCGCGAGCCGCGGCGTCGGACACCGGACGTCCGCCGGGCAGCAGCGTCGGCAGCGCGCCGGCCTCGATCGCCCCGAGCTCGCCGGCCCGGCGCGGCACCCAGGCGAGCTTCGCGCCGGTCCGCTCGGCTAGCCCGGCCGCCGCGGAGAGGGCACCCGGCGAGGACGCCAAGCGCTCGCCGACCAGGATCAGCGCGCCCTCGGCGCCGAGTGCCTCGACCACGCCGGAATCGAGAGAAGACAGCGCGGCAGCCTCCGCGCCCGGCACGGTCGCGACCAGGACGCCGCCGAGCTTGGCCAGGCCGTTGGACGCGAGGGCCGCGATCGACCACACGCGCACCCGGCCGCGGCGCGCGGACTTGTGCAGGCGGAGGAAGACGATCGGCGACTCCTCCTCGGGCTCGAAGCCCGCGAGCAGTACCGCCGGCGCCGCTTCGAGCGAGGCGTAGGAGACGTGCGACGGCGTCACGCCCGCAACGTGCGAGCCGAGGAACGCGAGCTCCTCGTCGCTGCCCGGCCGGGCGCGGAAGTCGACGTCGTTGGTCGCGAGGGCGACGCGGGCGAACTTCGCGTACGCGTAAGCGTCCTCCTCGGTGAGCCGCCCGCCGGGCAGCACGCCGACGCCCCCGCGGTCGACGGCCTCGCGCAGTCCGGCGGCGGCGCGCTCGAGTGCGTCCGGCCAGCTCGCTTCAACCAGCGCGCCGGCGGCGTTGCGGACGAGCGGCGTCGTCAGCCGGTCGGACTGCGTCGCGTAGTGGAACGCCCAGCGGCCCTTGTCGCAGTTCCACTCCTCGTTCACGTCGGGATCCTCGCCGGCCAGCCGGCGGGTGACCCGGCTGCGCCGCCAGTCCGAGCGCTGGGCGCATCCGGACGAGCAGTGCTCGCACACCGAGTCGGTCGACTGCAGGTCGAACGGACGGGCCCGGAACCGGTAGGACGCCCCGGTCAGCGCGCCGACCGGGCAGATCTGCACGGTGTTGCCGGAGAAGTACGACTGGAAGGGCACCTCGGCGGACGTGCCGATCTGCTGCTCGGCACCGCGCTCGAGCAGGTCGATGAAGGGGTCGCCCGCTATCTCGTCGGAGAAGCGCGTGCACCGCTGGCACAGCACGCAGCGTTCGCGGTCGAGCAGCACGTTCGTCGAGATCGCGATCGGCTTCGGGAACGTTCGCTTGACGTCGTGAAATCTCGAATCCGCCCGGCCGTTGCTCATCGCCTGGTTCTGCAGCGGGCACTCGCCGCCCTTGTCGCAGATCGGGCAGTCGAGCGGGTGGTTGATGAGCAGGAGTTCCATGACGCCCTGCTGCGCCTTGTCGGCCACGGCCGACGTGAGCTGGGTCTTGACGACCATGCCCGGCATGACGGTCGTCGTGCAGGACGCCGCGGGCTTCGGCATGCCGCGACCGTTGCCCATGTCGGTGACCTCGACCAGGCACTGCCGGCAGGCGCCCGCGGGTTCGAGCAGCGGGTGGTCGCAGAACCGCGGGATCTGGATGCCGAGTTGCTCGGCCGCCCGGATCAGCAGGGTGCCCTTCGGCACGGAGATCTCGAACCCGTCGATGGTGACGGTGATCAAGTCCTCCTTGGCGGGCGCGCTCATGAGGCGACCTCTACGGGTTGACGGATCAGGGCCTCGTACTCGTCCCGGAAGTACTGGATCGACGACACGACCGGGCTGACCGCTCCGTCGCCGAGCGCGCAGAACGCGCGTCCGAGGATGTTGTCGGAGACGTCGAGCAGCGTGTCGATGTCCTCTTTCGTGCCGCGCCCGTCGAGCAGCCGCTCGTAGATGCCGACGTACCAGTACGTGCCCTCACGGCACGGCGTGCACTTGCCGCAGGACTCGTGCTCGTAGAACTTCGACCACTTGTAGACGGCGCGCACCACGCTGTCGTCCTCGTCGAAGATCATCAGCGCGGACGTCCCGTTCATCGAGCCGGCCTTGACAACCGAGTCGAAGTCGAGCGGGACGTCCAGATGCTCGCGAGTGAACAGCGGCGTGGACGAGCCCCCCGGCGTCCAGAACTTCAGCTCCTTGCCGCGACTCATGCCGCCGGCCAGATCGAGCAATTCGCGCAGCGTGGTGCCCATCGGCGCCTCGTACTGCCCTGGATTCGCGACCCGTCCGGACAGCGAGTAGATGGACGGCCCGGGCGAACCCTCGGGGCCCATCTCGCGGAACCAGTTGGCACCGCCCAGGATGATGTACGGGACGCTGGCCAGCGTGCCCACGTTGTTGACCACGGTCGGCGCGTCGTAGAGGCCGTTCGTCGCCGGGAACGGCGGCTTGAGCCGTGGCTGGCCGCGCTTTCCCTCCAGCGAGTCGAGCAGCGCGGTCTCTTCGCCGCAGATGTACGCGCCCGCGCCGTTGTGCACGGTGATGTCACACGCGAAGCCCGCGCCGAGGACGTCCGCGCCGAGATAGCCGCGCTCGTACGCCTCGCGCACCGCGCGCGTCACCCGCCGGATCGCGTGCACGGCCTCGCCGCGGATGTAGATGAACGCCCGCTCGGCCCGCACCGCGTAGCACGCGATGATGGTGCCCTCGATCATCGAGTGCGGATCGTTCATCATCAGCGGCAGGTCGCGGCAGGTGCCCGGCTCGCCCTCGTCGGCGTTCACCACGACGTAGTGCGGTTTCGCGCCGTCCTGCGGGATGAACTGCCACTTCATCCCGCCCGGGAAGCCGGCTCCGCCCCGGCCGCGCAAGGTGGCGTCCTTGACGATCGCCGTCACCTTTTCAGGCGGCATGCCCACGGCCTTGCGCAGGCCGGTGTAGCCGTCGAGCGCCTCGTAGTTGTCGATCTTCCACGGCTGGTTGGTGCCGAAGCGCTTGGTGAGGACCGGGGTGAGCGGCACGGCTACTCCCGCCCGATCGAGTAGGACGGCGCGCTCTCTTTGCGCTCGATCGCGAGCTTCACGCCGACTTCGGTCGGCGCGCCCGTCGCCTCGGCGTCGAGAGATTCCGGCCGTTCATCAGCGAATCCGGCGATCTGCCGCTCGATCTCCTTGAACGTGCACAGCGGCGCGCCGCGCGTCGGCAGCGGCCGCTCACCGGCCTGCAGTCGCGCGACCAGGTCGCCGGCCGACTCGACGGTCTGGTTGTCGAAGAACTCGTAGTTGACCGTGACAACCGGTGCGTAGTCGCAGGCCGCGAGACACTCGGCATGCTCGAGCGTGATCGCGCCGTCGGGCGTGGTCTCGTTCATGCCGACGCCCAGCGTCTGCGAGAGGGCCGCGTAGATCTCGTCGCCGCCGAGCATGCCGCACAGCGTGTTGGTGCAGACACTGACCAGGTACTCGCCGGTCGGCTTGCGCTTGTACATCGTGTAGAACGTGACGACCGCGGCCACCTGCGCCTTGGTGAGACCGAGAGTGTCAGCGCAGAACGCGATGCCGTCCGGACTCACATAACCCTGCTCGGACTGCACGAGGTGCAGCAACGGCAGCAGTGCCGACCGCTCCTGGCCGGCCGGGTAGCGGGCGATCAGTTCGGCAGCGGCGGCGCGCACGTCGTCGCCGAACACCGTCGGGTCGCCGGGACGGTCGAGCGTGAGCGTCGCCGTACGGAAATTCTGCGAACCGGTCACCGGTCGCAACCTCCCATCACCGGATCTATCGACGCCACCGAGGCGATCACGTCGGCGATCAGCCCGCCGACGGCCAGCGTCGCGGTGGACTGCAGGTTGATGAACGACGGCTCGCGCAGGTGTACCCGGTACGGGCGGGTGCCTCCGTCACTGACGATGTGCGCGCCGAGCTCGCCGCGTGGCGACTCGATCTTCGAGTACACCTGCCCGGGCGGGACCCGGAAACCTTCGGTGACCAGCTTGAAGTGGTGGATCAGCGATTCCATCGAACCGGTCATGATCTTCTGGACGTGCTCGAGCGAGTTGCCCAGGCCATCCGGGCCGAGCGACAGCTTCGCCGGCCAGGCGATCTTCGGGTCTTCGACCATGGTCGGGCCAGGCTCGAGGCGGTCCAGCACCTGCTCGACGATGCGCACCGACTCGTGCATCTCGGCCACGCGCACGACGAACCGCGACCAGCAGTCGCCGCGGTCGTCGGTCGGCACGTCGAAGTCGAACGTGTCGTAGCCCAGGTACGGCTCGGTCTTGCGCAGGTCCCAGGGCAGACCGGCCGCGCGCAGGATCGGGCCGGTGATGCCGAGCGACAGGCAGCCCTCGACGCCGATCCAGCCCACGTCCTTGAGCCGGTTAACCCAGATCGGCTGGCCTCTGAGCAGGCGCTCGACGCCGTCGAGTTCCTTGCGGGTCGCGACGATCCACTCGCGGATCTTTGCCTCGGCGCCGTCCGGCAAGTCCTGGGCGATGCCGCCCGGGCGGACGAACGCGTGGTTCATCCGCAGCCCGGTGATCAGCTCCAGGACGTCCAGGCAGCGCTCGCGAGCACGGAAGCCGTTCGTCATCGCGGTCAGCGCGCCGAGCTCCAGGCCGCCGGTGGCCAGCCAGACCCAGTGCGACGAGATCCGGTTGATCTCCATGAGCAGCACTCGGATCAACTGCGCCCGCTGCGGGGCCGTCACGCCCAGGAGGCGCTCGACGCCCAGGCAGAACACCGTCTCGTTGAAGATCGGCGACAGGTAGTCGGCCCTGGTCAGGAACGTGACGCCCTGCGTCCAGGTGCGGTACTCGGTGTTCTTCTCGATGCCCGTGTGCAGGTAGCCGACGACGACGCGCGCGTCGGTGACGGTCTCGCCTTCGAGCTCGAGCACGAGCCGCAGAACCCCATGCGTGGACGGGTGCTGCGGGCCCATATTGAGGACGATGCGTTCCTCGCTGATCGGGTCGCCACCGCCGATCACCGCGTCCCAGTCGCCGCCGGCGAGGTTGAAGACACGACCCTCGGTCGTTTCGCGGCTCGGACTGTAGATGTCGGTCATCGGTCGCAGCCCCCCATCAGCGAGTCGACCGATGCGACGCACGCGATGACGTCGGAGAGCATGCCGCCTTCGGTGAGGGCCGGCAGGCACTGGATGTTGACGAACGAGGGCTCGCGCAGGTGCACGCGGTACGGGCGGGTGCCGCCGTCGCTCACGACGTGCGCGCCGAGAATGCCCCGCGGTGACTCGACCGTCGTGTAGGTCTGCCCGGGTGGGACGCGGAAGCCTTCGGTGACGAGCTTGAAGTGGTGGATCAGCGACTCCATCGACTCGTTCATGATGTGCTGGACGTGCTCGACGGAGCTGCCCAGCCCGTCCGGGCCGATCGACAGGTGCGCCGGCCAGGCGATCTTCGGGTCGTCGATCATCGTCGGCCCGGGCTCGAGGCGAGCCAGCACCTGCTCGACGATCTTCAGCGACTCGTGCATCTC
>DASXRA010000169.1:0-7636 GCA_036506855.1 Jatrophihabitantaceae bacterium | reverse complement strand
TCGCTCATCG
The DNA here is from genome assembly GCA_036506855.1 of Jatrophihabitantaceae bacterium. Taxonomy (GTDB): domain Bacteria; phylum Actinomycetota; class Actinomycetes; order Mycobacteriales; family Jatrophihabitantaceae; genus DASXRA01. Next base: position 7,626 of record DASXRA010000169.1, on the reverse strand, counting down.
CGATCGTGCCGGTGGTCATCCTGTTCGCCGTGATCGAGCGTTACCTGGTGGGCGGCCTGACAGCGGGTTCGGTCAAGTAGCGGGCGGCCCGGCGACCGTTCCGCCCGGCGACCGTTCCGCCTCGGCGACCGTTCCGCTCGGCGACCCTCGCCCCCGTCGACACCGCGCGACCCTCGCCCGCCGGGTGGGCTCCGGTCAACGCTTGTGCTCTGCCTACATTGGTGTAGGCAGAGCACAAGCGACCAGCAAAGGCACCTTCCGGGGCGGAGACACGCCCGACAGAGGCATGTCGCTCAGGGCCGCAGCAGGCCCAGCGCGATGCCGTCGAGGATGTCGTGCTCGCTGGCCACCACGCTGGTGACGCCGACCGCCTCGACGAGCTCGCGCAGGATCAGCGCGCCACCGCCGATGACGTCCACGCGTCCGGGGTGCATCACGGGCAGGGCAGCACGCTGTGTGTGGGCCATGGCGAGCAGCCGGCGCGTCACGTCGTCGACCTGCGCCGCGGTCATCGTGAGCCCGTCGATCACGTCGGCGTCGTACTTGCCGAGGCCGTGCACGATCGCCGCTAACGTGGTGACGGTGCCCGCGACCCCGACGAACGTCGCCGCCTCGCGAAGCGGCACGTCGCGTGCTGCCTCGGCGATCGCCGCGCGCACGTCGCTCTCCGTCGCCGCGATCTGCGCGGGGCTGGGCGGATCGTCGCGCAGATGCCGCTCGGTCATCCGCACGCAGCCGACGTCCATGCTGTGCGATCGCAGCTCGCCGTCGGCGGACGACCCGAGGACCAGCTCGGTCGACCCGCCGCCGATGTCGGCCACGAGCACCGGGAACTCTGGCGCGCTGAGTCCGGCGACGGCGCCGGCGAAGGACAGCGCGGCCTCCTCGGCACCGGTGATCACCTCGGGGCCGACGCCCAGCACGCCGCGGACCATCGTGGCGAAGTCGTCGCGGTTCGCGGCATCCCGGGTCGCGCTGGTGGCGACCATCCGCACAGACGTTGCGCCGTGCCGGTCGATGGCGTCCGCGTAGTCGGTGAGCGCGACTCGGGTGCGCTCGATCGCGGTCGCGGCCAGGCGGCCGGTGCGGTCGACGCCCTCGCCGAGCCGGACGATGCGCATCTCGCGGACGACGTCGACCAGCGTGCCGTCCGGTCCCGGGTCGGCGATCAGCAGGCGAATCGAGTTCGTGCCGCAGTCGATCGCGGCGACGCGATCCCGACGCGCCCAACGTGTCCCGCGGTCTCCACCGCTCGCTGCGCTCGGGCGGACCCGGCGGGCCACACGCAAGCCTTCGGCGCGTGGGCGCGCCTCTTCGCGCGAGCGCTCATCGGTCATACGCACGGCCCGGACGTCCACCAGTCGTCGAGCCGGTCGAGCGCTTCGTCGCCGAGCGGGTTCACGCCATGGCCAGCCGCGAGGGAATGCGCGACGAGCACGTGCAGGCACTTGACCCGGTTGGGCATCCCGCCGGCGCTGATACCGTCGATCTCGTCGACGTGCCCGATCTGGTCGCGGCAGGCGAGATACGCCTCGTGCGCCGCGCGATACGCGGCGGCAAGCAACGGGTCGGCGCGCAGCCGGTCGGTCATCTCGCGCATCAAGCCGGACGCCTCGAGCGTGCCGACGGCCGCCGTCGCGCGCGGGCAGGTCAGGTAGTACAGCGTCGGGAACGGCGTGCCGTCGGGCAGCCGGGGCGAGGTCTCGACGACATCCGGGTTGCCGCACGGGCACCGGTGCGCGATCGCTCGGATGGCTCGCGGCGGGCGTCCGAGCTGCGCGGCGACGACAGCGCGATCGGTGGCCGCGACCGTCACGGTGCCGAGTCGGCGGTGACCACGCTGCCCCACAGTCGCTGGTTCCACGTGCCGCCCGGGACACGCACCGGCGCGGTGTCGTGCTGCGCCGCGCCGCCCAGATCGGACTTCTCGCCCGGATGCACGACGACGTACACCGTGTCGCCGGGCAGCGCGTACTGCAGCCTGGTGCGCGCCTGCTGCTCGACGTAGGCGGGATCGTCCCATTGCGCGAGCTGGTGGTGCAGCTTGGCGAGCTGGGCCTGGTTCTCGCGCCGCTCCTGCTGGGCCTGCTCGACCGCGCCGTGCGAGGACAGGTAGCGATGCAGCGGCGCGGCCAGGATCACGACCAGGACGATGATCACCGCGCCGAGCACGAGCGCGCGGCCGGTGAGGCCGCGGCGGCGCCCGCTGTCGCCGCGACCGCCCGTACCCATCAGGCCGACGCCTGCTCGAAGCGCGGGAATGCGCCGGCACCGGCGAAGCGCGCGGCGTCGTCGAGTTCCTCCTCGATGCGCAGCAGCTGGTTGTACTTGGCCACGCGCTCGCTGCGCGCCGGCGCGCCGCTCTTGATCTGGCCGCAGTTCGTCGCGACGACCAGGTCGGCGATCGTGGTGTCTTCGGTCTCGCCGGACCGATGCGACATCATGCAGCGGTAACCGTGGCGGTGCGCGAGGTCGACGGCGTCGAGCGTCTCGGTGAGCGTGCCGATCTGGTTGACCTTGACGAGCAGGGCATTCGCCGAGCCCTCCTCGATACCGCGGCGGATCCGCTCCGGGTTCGTGACGAAGATGTCGTCGCCGACGATCTGCACGGCGTCGTCGAGCTTCGCGGTGAGCGCGTTCCAGCCCGTCCAGTCGTCCTCGGCGAGCGGGTCCTCCAGCGAGACGATCGGGTAGTCGCCGATGAGCGCTTCGTAGTAGGTGATCATGTCGTCGGAAGTCTTGGCCGCGCCCTCGAACTGGTACGCACCGTCCTTGTAGAACTCGCTGGCCGCCGCGTCGATGGCGAGCGCGACGTCGGCGCCCGGCCGCAGGCCGGCCTTCCCGATCGCCTCGACGATGAGGTCGAGTGCCGCGCGGTTGGACTCGAGGTTCGGTGCGAAGCCGCCCTCGTCGCCGAGTCCGGTCGACAGGCCGCGGGTCTTCAGCACGCTCTTGAGCGCGTGATAGACCTCGGCGCCCCAGCGCAGCGCCTCGGCGAATATCGGGGCGCCGATCGGCGCGATCATGAATTCCTGGACGTCGACGTTGGAATCGGCGTGCGCACCGCCGTTGAGGATGTTGAACATCGGCACCGGCAGCAGGTAGGCGTTCGGTCCGCCCAGGTACCGGAACAGCGGCAGATCCGCGGACTCGGCCGCCGCCTTGGCCACCGCGAGCGAGACGCCGAGAATCGCGTTCGCCCCCAAGCGGCTCTTGTCGGGCGTCGCATCGAGATCGATCATCGTGGCGTCGATGAGGCGCTGCTCGCTCGCCTCGAAGCCGACGAGTTCGGGACCGATCGTGTCGAGCACGGCAGCCACGGCCTTCTGCACGCCCTTGCCGCCGTAGCGCTCGTCGCCGTCGCGCAGCTCGACTGCCTCGAACGCCCCGGTCGAGGCTCCGCTCGGGATGGCGGCCCGGCTCAGCGTGCCGTCGTCGAGCGCGACCTCCACTTCGACGGTGGGATTGCCGCGCGAGTCGAGGATCTCGCGCGCTCCTACAGCCTCGATGGTGGCCACGAGGATCGTTCCTTCCGCTAGCAGACGGCAGACGCGAACGAGCCTAACCGTGCACGCTGAGCGGCCAGTGATGCCCCGCCGCACCGTTGGGCCGGCACCTTGCGCTATTCGCCGACCTCGCCATCGATTGCTTCGCGCAGCAGGTCGGCGTGGCCGTTGTGCCGGGCGTACTCCTCGATCAGGTGCAGCAGCACGAACCGTAGCGAAATCGGAGCGCCGGTCCGCGAATGCGTGAACGTGGCCTCGAACGGCGTGCGATCGGCGATCTCGCGCGCGCGGTCGATCTCGGCCTGCCAGTCGGCAAATCCCCGCGCAACGACCGCGGGGTCGTCCACCGCGCCGTCGAAGTCGAGGTCGGGCTCGGCGTCGGTGAAGTAGATGCCGGGACGCGACTCACCGGCGACCCGGTCGAACCAGCTGCGCTCCACCTCGGCGAGATGGCGGACGAGGCCGAGCAGCGACAGCGTCGAAGTCGGCACTGCGCGCCTGGCGAGCTGCTCCGGCGTGAGGTTCTCGCACTTCCACGCGAGCGTGGCGCGCTGGAAGTCGAGGTAGGCCAGCGTCGTCGTCTTCTCGTCGGCGTTCGGCGGCGGTTCGATGCGTTGGGTCATGCGGCAATCCTGCGCTATGGGGCTTCGGCCGCGACGAGCGCGTCGCGGAGGGCACGAGCGGATTCGCGCAGCGCGAACTCGGGGTCGACCCCCGCCGCGACCGCCTCGCGGACGACGGCCAGCAGCCGGTCGCCGATGTCGTTTGCGGATACCTCGACGTCGACGCCGGCCCGTCCCGCGCGCGAGACCAGCTTGGCCGCGAGCGCCAGCGCCGGCTGGCCCATCGGGACGCCGTCCACGGCGGAGTCGCGTCCCTTCTCGGCCGCCTTGAGGCGTTCCCAGTTCTCGTTCACCTCGGCGGCGTCCGCGACCGGCACGTCGGCGAAGACGTGCGGATGACGGTGCACCAGCTTGGCGACGAGATCACCGGCGACGTCGTCGATGCCGAACCGCTGGGCCGCGGGCAGCTCTTCGGCCAGCCGGGCGTGGAACAGCACCTGCAGCAGCAGGTCGCCGAGCTCCTCACGCAGCAGCGCCATGTCGTCCGTCTCGATGGCCTCGAGCGTCTCGTAGGTCTCCTCGAGCAGGTACTTCGCCAGCGAGCGGTGGCTCTGCGCGGCGTCCCAAGGGCATCCGCCCGGCGAGCGCAGCCGGTCCATCACCGCGACCGCCCGCAGCAACGGCGATGTCACCCTGACCTCAGCCCGGGGCAGGCGCGGACGACGCGGGAGCCGGCGTGCCGAGCTGCACGCCCGCCGGCGGGACATAATCGACGAGCGACCCCTGCTCTGCCGACCACGTGCCGTACCGGCCGCTCACGCTGACCTTGACACCGAGCTTCGCGACGGCCGCGTTGATGTCGCTCTGTCGCTGTGCCTTGATCTTGTCGATCACCGCTTGCTTCAGCTCGAGGTTCTGCACGAAGGCATCGGTGAAGCTCGCCTTGAGCCCAGCCTTCGTCAGCGCCGCGTTCAGCGCGGCGTCGGCCTCGGCGCCGGTCTGCTGAGCGCCGAGCTGAACGGAGTACGCCTCGTCGTGCAGGTTGTGCAGGTCACCGTCGCTCGGCACGCTGCCCAGCGATCCGAGCAGCCGGCTCATCAAGCGGGACTCGATGAGCGTGTCGAGCACGATGACCCGTGGTGCCTGCTGCTGCGGCTGCTGGGCGCCAGGGGACGGGCTGGCCGCCACGTACCCCGCGTCGACGTACTTGTTGACGTCGGACTGCGAGATGCGGTGGCCGTCGACGACCGCGGCGGCGCCCGCCTTCGTCCGGCACGCGGCCAGCCCGCTCGCGGCGAGCAATGCGACAGCACAGGCGCCGATCTTGCGAAATCTCACGGTGATCAAGTCTCCCGCAGCGATGGTCCGAAACCTCCGCACAGGCTCTCACGAGAGCCGTGACCGGCTGCGGCCTGGTATCGCTTCGTTCAGCTCGCGACCGCGGCGTCGTAGCGGCTGCGGGCATCCTGCACGACGGACATGTGCTGCTCGGCCCAGTCCTTGATCGACTGCACGATCGGCAACAAGGAGCGGCCGAGCGGCGTGAGCTGGTACGACACGCGGACCGGCACGGCCGGCGTGATCGACCGGATCAGGATGCCGTCGCGCTCGAGATTGCGCAGCGTCTGGGTGAGCATCTTCTGGCTGACGCCGGCGATGGTGCGCGACAACTCGCTGTATCGCTGCTCGCCGTCGGCGAGCGCGGAGAGGATCAGCGTCACCCACTTGTCGGTGAGCCGGTCGAGGAGCTGCCGGCTCGGGCAGGTCGCGAGGTACGCGTCGTACTCCTCGCGGGCTCGGCGCCTGCGCTGCGCCGCGGTCGTGGTGGCCATGTGCTCTCCTCTGCATCAGTTACGCACTCACAGGTCGCTACTTCCCAATAGAGAGTACGACAAGTGAGTATGGCCGCGCATCGCCAAACGACCAAGAGAGGACCACGATGCGCGCGATATTCGTACACAACTTCGGCGGGCCGGACGCCCTGGAGCTCGTCGACGTGCCCACGCCGGAGCCCGGACCCGGCCAGATCCGGATCAAGGTGGCCGCGGCCGCCGTCAACCCCGTCGACGCCGAGACGCGCGACGGAACCCTGGAACACGCCATCCCCGCCGACCGGATGCCCGTCGGTGTCGGCTGGGACGTCGCGGGCACGGTCGACGCCCTCGGCGCCGGCGTGGACGGCTTCACCGTCGGCGAGGCCGTCACCGCGCTGGATGACCGGCTCGTCAAGGACATCGGTGGGTACGCCGAGTACGTCGTACTCGACGCGGACGCGGCCGCACACGCTCCACGCACGGCCGACCCGGTCGCGGCATCGACCCTTCCCCTCAACGGGATCACTGCCGTTCAGTCGCTCGATCTCATCGACCTCGCGCCTGACCAGACGGTGCTGGTTACCGGCGCGGCCGGGGCGGTGGGCGGCTACCTCGTCCAGCTCGCGGCAGCCCGCGGGCTGCATGCCGTCGCCCTTGCCGGCACCGCCGACGAGTCGGCGGTAAAGCGTCTGGGCGCACGGACGTTCGTCGCCCGCTCGGCTGATCCGGCGGCCGCGGTGCGGGTCGTGTTCCCGGACGGCGTGGACGGCGTGATCGACGCTGCCGAGCTGCGATCTCAGGTGCTCGGCGCCGTGCGCGACGGCGGCAAGTACGTCAACCTCGGACCGTTGCACGGTCCGGTCGAGACCGAACGAGGTGTGCGCGTGCTCGACCAGGTCGTCCATCGCGACCAGGCGGTGCTGGCCGAGCTCGCCCGGCAGGTCGACGCCGGTGCGCTGACTCTGCGCGTGGCGGACACGTTCCCGCTCGACCAGGCTGCCGCGGCGCACGAACTGCTCGGCAAGGGCGGTGTGCGCGGGCGGATCGTGCTCGTCTCCTGAGGTCCACGTCCTCGGCCTATCCGGCCACCTGCTGTAGCACCTCGCCGCACCACGCGAGCAGCGCGGCGTCCCGCAGCGGTTCGCCGCCGAGGGCGGCTGCCGCGAACGACCCGTCGGGCTTGACGACGCCTTTGGGACGCGGCACCGCGACCGTTCCGGCTGCTGGCTTGTACAGCGACCGGTCGTAGAGCCGGCGCAACCGCAACTGCGCGGACTCGGGCAGGTCGAGCGGGGAGAAGCGCACCGACGAGCCGTGCAGGGTCACCTCGGTGACCCCGTAGCGGCGGCAGAGCACCTTGAAGCGCGCCACGGTAAGCAGGTTCTCGACCGGGACGGGCGGGGCGCCGAACCGGTCGACCAGCTCGTCGCGCACCGCGTCGACCGCCTCGTCGGTGGTGGCACCGGCGAGCGCGCGATACGCCTCGAGCCGCAGCCGCTCGCCGGGCAGGTACTCGACCGGCAGGTTCGCGTCGACGGGCAGGTCGACCTTCACGTCGGCGGCCTCAGTTTGATGGCCCTCGCCACTGGGAGATCGGTACTCGGCCACGGCCTCGCCCACCAGCCGGATGTACAAGTCGAAGCCGACGCCGGCGATGTGCCCCGACTGCTCGCCGCCGAGCAGGTTGCCCGCCCCGCGAATCTCGAGATCCTTCAGCGCCACGGCCATGCCGGCGCCGAGTTC
>DASXRA010000168.1:0-5102 GCA_036506855.1 Jatrophihabitantaceae bacterium | reverse complement strand
CGATCGTGCTGCCGCTGATCTTCATCGCGCAGGGCGGCATCGGGCTGCCCGGCGGCGCGGTGTACCTGCACAAGGAGGCGTTCCGCAGCCGCGCGATGCAGAGCGCCGCGGCAGCCGCGGGACCGCTGTCGAACGTCGCGTTCGCGGCGATCCTGTTGCTGCTCGCACGCGGTCACGACGACGGGCAGCACGTCGCCTTCTGGTCAGGCATCGCGTTCCTGGGATTCCTGCAGATCAGCGCGGCGGTGCTCAACCTGCTGCCGATCCCCGGCCTGGACGGTTACGCGATCATCGAGCCGTACCTGGCCCCCGAGACGACGCGCTCGCTCGAACCGATCAAGCCCTGGGGAATGCTCGGCGTCTTCGTGCTGCTGCAGATCCACCAGATCAACGTGTGGTTCTTCGACCTCGTCGAGCGGCTCTACGACGCGACCGGCGCTCCGAAAGTGTTGTGGGCGATCGGCTACGACCTGTTCCGCTTCTGGCGCACGTTGACGTTCTGACGGCGCTAGTAGCTGCAGGTCTTGGAGCCGGTGCCGCTGCTCGTCCAGGCGCAGGTCTGCAGCAGCGATCCGGCAGGCGACTTCCAATACGCCTTGTCGCCGGTGTTGTTCCAGATGTAGGCGCTCGAACCCCAGTAGATAGACGTGTACGTGTTGGTGCCCTTGCCGGTGCGCAAGTACACGTACTGGCCGGGGCTCAGATACTTGGTGCCGAGCTTCCTCGTGTGGCCTGCCAGGTCGTGGATCGAGTAGCCGTTGAGGTTGCCGCGCGCCGTGCCGACGTTCTTCAGCACGACGTACTCCGCGTTGATGGAGGCGTTCGTCCCGGTGTCTGTGCCGGGCGAGTCGTACTGGATGCGCACCATGCGGATTCGCGCACCGGCGGCGTCCGCCTGCGGCGCGGCGGCCGCGACGACAGTAAGCGCGAGAAGGACTGACAGAACGAGCTTTGCTCTCATGCTGCCGGACGGTAGGTGGCACTGCCGCCGACACCTAGTGCCGAAGGTCCCGTGTGGGCAGCTAGCCGACGGCAGCCATGACCTCGTCGCTCACGTCGAAGTTGGCGTAGACGTTCTGCACGTCGTCGCTGTCCTCGAGCGCGTCGATGAGCCGGAACACCTTGCGCGCGCCCTCTTCGTCGAGGGGCACCTGCACGCTCGGCACGAACGACGCCTCGGCGGACTCGTAGTCGATGCCGGCCTTCTGCAGGGCGGTACGGACGGGCACGAGATCGGTGGCCTCGCTGACCACCTCGAAGGCCTCGTCGAGGTCGTTGACCTCCTCGGCGCCGGCGTCGAGGACGGCAGCAAGCACGTCGTCCTCGGTGGCGCCCTCGGTCTTCGGGACGATCACCACGCCCTTGCGCGCGAACAGGTAGGCGACCGAGCCGGGGTCGGCCATCGAGCCGCCGTTGCGGGTCATCGCGGTGCGGACCTCGCTGGCCGCGCGGTTGCGGTTGTCGGTGAGGCACTCGATGAGGACCGCCACGCCGTTGGGCCCGTAACCCTCGTAGGTGATCGTCTGCCAGTCCGAGCCGCCCGCCTCGGCGCCGGAGCCTCGTTTCACCGCGCGGTCGATGTTGTCGATGGGCACGGAGTTCTTGCGTGCTTTCTGGATCGCGTCGTACAGCGTCGGGTTGCCGTCCGGGTCACCGCCGCCGGTACGCGCCGCCACCTCGATGTTCTTGATCAGCTTCGCGAACAGCTTGCCGCGCTTTGCGTCGACGACCGCCTTCTTGTGCTTCGTCGTCGCCCACTTCGAGTGGCCGCTCATGTATGTCCTCTCATCACGCGGGCGCTCATCGACTCGAATCGCCCACCATGTCGCAGAAGTACGCGTGCATCCGTCCGTCACCCGTCAGCTCCGGGTGGAACGACGTGGCCAGCAGTTGTCCCTGGCGAACCACGACAACCTTACCGGCGGCGGGACCCGCGGTGACCGTCGCGAGCGGCGTCGCCGCGGGGCCGACCGACTCGACCCACGGCGCGCGGATGAACACGGCATGCAGCGGCCCGCCTTCGAGCCCGTCGACCGCGAGGTCAGCCTCGAAGGAGTCGACCTGCCGGCCGAACGCGTTGCGGCGCACAGTCACGTCGATCCCGCCGAACGTCTCCTGGCCCTCCGGCCCGCCGACGAGACGGTCGGCCAGCAGGATCATGCCCGCACATGAGCCGAAGACCGGCAGACCGTCCAATATCCGTTTCCGCAACGGTTCGAGCAGGTCGAAGGTACGGGCGAGCTTGACGATCGTGGTCGACTCGCCGCCCGGCAGGACCAGGCCGTCGATGCCCCCGAGCTCGTCCGGGCGGCGGACCGGGACGGCCTGCACGCCCGCGGCGCGCAGTACAAGCAGGTGCTCGCGGACGTCTCCTTGCAGCGCGAGCACGCCAATCGTCAACGGCACAGCGAGCCAGCGTATGCGTCAACCGACCTCACTGGACGAGCCACCCGATGTCCCGTGGCCCGGCCGGCAGCGCTAATGCGGATGCGGGTGTGGGTGCGCGTGCGCCGTCGCGTTGGCGAACTGCTTCGCGTGCTTCGACGTCGACGGGCGCAGCACCAGCCGGTCGAGCAGGTCGGACGTGGCCGCCGCGACCGAGTCGACCGCGTCCTGGAATGCCTCGGCATTGGCGGCCGACGGCACACGCATCCCGGCGATCTTGCGCACGTACTGCAGGGCCGCGGCCTGGATGTCGTACTCGTTGACGTTCTCGACGAACGGCGGGCGCAGAGTATGGATGTTTCGGCACATGCCCCGATCGTATGGCCGTCCTGGCGCTTCGCGTTACCAGCCGCGGTCGGCCAGCCGGTGGGGCTGCGGGATCTCCTCGACGTTGATGCCCACCATCGCCTCGCCGAGGCCGCGCGAGGCCTTGGCGATCACGTCGGGGTCGTCGAAGAACGTGGTGGCCTTCACGATGGCCTCGGCGCGCTGTGCCGGGTTGCCCGACTTGAAGATGCCCGAACCGACGAACACTCCCTCGGCGCCGAGCTGCATCATCATCGCGGCGTCGGCCGGCGTGGCGATGCCGCCGGCCGTGAACAGCACGACGGGCAGCTTGCCGGCGCGAGCGACCTCCGCGACGAGCTCGTACGGTGCCTGCAACTCCTTGGCGGCGACATACAGCTCGTCCTCGGGTAGCGACCCGATCCGCTGTATCTCAGCGCGGATCGACCGCATGTGCGTGGTCGCGTTCGAGACGTCGCCGGTGCCGGCCTCGCCCTTCGACCGGATCATGGCGGCGCCCTCGGTGATCCGCCGCAACGCCTCGCCGAGATTGGTCGCGCCACACACGAAGGGCACCGTGAAAGCCCACTTGTCGATGTGGTTCGCATAGTCGGCGGGGGTGAGCACCTCGGACTCGTCGATGTAGTCGACGCCGAGGGACTGCAGCACCTGCGCCTCGACGAAATGCCCGATGCGCGCCTTGGCCATGACCGGGATCGAGACGGTGTTGATGATGCGGTCGATCATGTCCGGGTCGCTCATCCGGGAGACGCCGCCCTGCGCGCGGATGTCGGCGGGCACGCGCTCCAGGGCCATGACCGCGACAGCACCGGCGTCCTCGGCGATCTTGGCCTGCTCGGCGGTGACGACGTCCATGATCACGCCGCCCTTGAGCATCTCGGCCATGCCCCGCTTGACGCGAGCGGTGCCGAGTACGCGCTCGGAGGTCGTTGCTTGCTGGGTCGGCTCGTCTGGCATGACGCCGATTCTACGAGCGGCCACCCCGGAGGCGGCGGTCCGTTCGCCGCCCGATGGCATGTTTCACGACGTCGAGAGGGGCGCTCCGTTGGCCACGAGGACGACCCAGGCGCCACCTGGAGCGAGCGTGATCGGCTTGTGGTGCTTGTCGAGCAGCTTGGTGCCGGTCGACTTCGCCAGACGCGACCAGGTGCCCTCGATGCGGTGACCGTTGCGGAACACGGCGACGCGCCCGTGGCCGACCGAGTGGGTGTATTGGGACGGATTGCCGGTGACGTCGACGTCGCCCCGATTCACGCTCACGCTGCAGTACTGAACGATCACGTTCGGGGTCGAGATCAGCGCGCCGCTCGCCGCGTGCTGCTGCGATCCGTCGATGACACGCACGTAGCGGCCGAGCTTGGGGCTCCAGTCGAACGTGACGGGCGTGCCGCCCACGACGGTGCGCACCCGCGACGCCTTGGGCGTGGCGCCGAGGCCGGGCTTGGCCTTCCAGTCGAATCCGATGTCCTTGGACCCACCGGAGTGGATGGCGCGGCTGACCTGGGACAGGTTCGAGGTCAGGTTGTAGGGCGCGCCGCGGCCGCCGTCGCGGGAGAATCCCGGCCCGCCGGCGTCGTTGATCACGCCGTGCACGATCGACTTGTGGAGCGTCGGCAGCGAGTCGCCGCCGCCGCCGGACGCGACGAGCGCGATCGGGCCGTACTGGCTCAGCAGTTCCGGGTCGGACGCTCGCACGCTGCGAACGGCCTCGACGGTCGGCTTGTGCGTCGCGAACACCGCCAGCAACCGGGTGAGTCCACCCTCGGCCTGCTCGATGTAGACGATGTCGGCCCGGTCGATGCCACGCTGCGGTCGCCCGTTTCCGGTGTCGTCGATCTTGACGCCGATGACCGGGCCTTTCGGCGGGGCACCGATGCCGGTCAGCGGGTTCACCAGCTTCGCCTTGGGTTTCGGCTTGGGCTTGGGCTTGGGTTTCGGCGTGGGCGTCGGCGTTGGTGAGGCGGACGTGACGGGCGGCGAGGAGATCACGGCTACCGTGTCGTCGCCGCCGCCGCTCGTCAGGGCGATCGTGCCACCGATCGCGCCGCCGGCGACCAGCACCACGGCCACGGCCCCGGCGATGGCTTTCTGCCTGCCGCTGAAGCGCGAACTGAACTCGGTGAGGCGTTCCACCAGATTCACCGTGCGGTCTCCTCTTGCGGTGTCGGATCGGCGTCTGCGCGGGCGAGCGTGTCGTTCTGGTCCGGCGGATCGTAATCAGGCAGCGTGTCGTCGATGTCGAAGAACTGCGGCATGTCGCGACGTCCGGCCAGCCGCAGCAGCCGGGGCATCCGCCGGCCGCGAAGGGCTCGCGTGTCGCGAACGGCATCGTTGTAGAAGCGCCGGGCAAT
>DASXRA010000167.1:0-2950 GCA_036506855.1 Jatrophihabitantaceae bacterium | reverse complement strand
GTGCGCGATGTCCGGGCGGATCACGATCGCCGAGGTCGAGCGGCTCGTCGAGCCGGGCGAGATCGATCCGGAAGACGTGGACACCCCTGGCGTGTTCGTGCAGCGCGTCGTCGAGGTGGGCGACGAGGGCAAGCTCATCGAGAAGCGCACGACCCGAGAGAGGCTGTAATCATGGCGCTGACCCGCTTGGAACTCGCGGCCCGCGTCGCCGCCGAACTCGTCGACGGCCAGTACGTCAACCTCGGCATCGGCCTGCCGACCCTCGTCCCGAACTACGTGCCGGACGGCGTGCACGTCGTGCTGCAGTCCGAGAACGGCGTGCTCGGCGTCGGGCCGTACCCGTATGACGACGAGGTCGACCCGGACCTGATCAATGCCGGCAAGGAGACCGTGACGGTGCTGCCCGGGGCGTCGTACTTCGACTCGGCGGCGTCGTTCGCGATGATCCGCGGCGGGCACATCGACGTGGCGATCCTCGGCGCGATGCAGGTCTCGACATCCGGCGACCTGGCCAACTGGACGATCCCCGGCAAGATGATCAAGGGCATGGGCGGGGCGATGGATCTGGTGCACGGCGCCAAGCGGGTGATCGTCATGATGGAGCACGCCGCCCGCGACGGTTCGCCGAAGATCGTCAACGAGTGCTCGCTGCCACTGACTGGCAAGCACTGCGTGCAGCAGATCATCACCGACCTGGCGGTCATCGACGTCACCGAGAGCGGCCTGCTGCTTCGCGAGATCGCCCCGGGCCTGCAGGTGCACGAGGTGCGCGCGGCCACCGAGCCGCCGCTGGTCGAGGCACCCGACCTGCGCGAGATGGTGCTGCCCGCCGGGGTCTAGCGAGCGACGTCGCGCCGAGGGCGCCATGCCGGCCGTACACGTTGCGTCACGATTTCGTGCGCACACAGTTCCAACTCGCGGGTACGTGCCGTGTATCAGTGATCAAGACCAATGCTCCTGTTGATCAGAGTTCCGCTGATTCGTGGGAGACAGACCGTGAACAACAGAGTCGTCATGGAGCGCGAAGAAGCCACAGTCGTGTCCGATATGGACGGCCGGGCAAGCTACCTGACCGTCGTGGACGACGGTTACGCCACCGCCACGCCGGGCGCCGCGGTACCGGTCGAGGTGCACGCGGCGGACCCGGTGTCCGAGATCGGCGTCTCGACCCAGCTGCGCCCGCAGGCAGCAGTGCGGATCGTCGACGCGTCCGATGCCAGCGCGACGGTTGCGCTGGTCATCGCCGATGTCGCCGACGAGGCACTGATCCGCCGCCTGCGCGCGCTGCATCGCGAGCGGGGGCTGGCGATCGTGCTCGTGATCGGCCAGCTCGACCCGCGCGCGCTCGTCGCGGTCGTCGACTCGGGCGTCTGCGCTGTCGTGCCACGCGCCGAGTCGACACCAGAGCGGCTCGTCCAGGTCGTGCAGGGAGCCGCGCGAGGCAAGGCGGAGCTCCCGCCCCAACTGCTCCGGCACTTGCTCGACCAGGTCGGCCGCCTCAATCGCGACCTGCTCGAACCTCGCGGGCTGTCCTTCGCCGGCCTGACCCGCCGCGAACAGGACGTGCTCGAACTCGTCGCCGACGGCTTGTCGACCCGCGAGGTGGCCGTACGGCTCGCCTACTCCGAGCGGACGATCAAGAACGTCCTGCAGGATCTAACGGTCCGGTTGCACCTTCGCAATCGCACGCAGGCCGTCGCCTACGCCGTCCGCAACGGCTGGATCTAGAGGCCACTAGCGGCGGAACACGATGTCGGGGCCGCTGCCGGACGGCTGCATCGTGCCGCCGTCGACGACCGCGGCCGCCTTGGCGGTGCCGGCGCCATCGGTCGCCACGAGCACTCGCGAGCCACTCGGCTCGTGCTGCAGCACCAGGCAGTAGACGTCGATCGTGCCGCTCGCACTCGCGACCACACTCGCCGGAAACCCAGCAGCCGTACCGCCTGCGGTGAGGTGCCAGGTCAGCGTAACCGCGTGCTTGGCCGTGTAACCGGACCCGGTCACGTGGGTCATCATGCCCGCAGAGATCACCGGCGGGGCCAGGGTCAGCGTGGGATGCGGCGTCTTGGCCGGTCCGCCGCCCTCGCACAGGACGTGCAGCAGCGCAGCGCCCTGCAGCGGGCCGTCCGAGGCTGCCGGCGCCGCAAACGTGTCTTCCGGGATGGTGGGTGAGTCCGGGCGCTCGCTGACGATCACCCGATGGTCGCCGCAGCCGAGGCCGGACGCCCGGATCGCCTTGGTGACCCCGCCGGAATCGCCAGTGACCGCCGTCGCGACCTGCTTACCGTCGAGGGTGATGTCGACCGGCACGTTCGGGTGAAAGGACGACCCGGAGACCGAGACCGGACGCGGCTGCGAGGCGCGGGGGAACGTGTCCGGCGTCAGGTGCACGATCGCGCACAGCACGGTGAGCGGCGCGCTCGCCTGCATCGGCGAGTGGTTGACCGCCGGCCCGCCCCCCGGGCCGGTGTCGAAGACGCGGTTGTCGGTGATCGTCACCTGGTGCTGACCGCAAGCGAGCCCGGACGCCCTGATCGACGTGATCACGGTGCCGGACGCGTCTGTCACCGCCGTCGCGACCTGCTTGCCCTCGAGCAGGACGGCCACCGCCATGTCCGGGTAGAACGACCACCCGGTCACGGAAACCGAACGCGGCTGCGAGTCGTGCGCAATCGCGTCCGGCGAGAGGCTCGCTTGCGCGCACAGCACGGTGAGCGTCGTCGACGCGTCGAGCAGGCCGAACTGGCTCGGCTGGACCACTCGGACAATGTGGGCACCACACGACGGGGCGGCGTTGAAGGTCATCGCCTTCTGGTAGCCGAATGTCCCCATCGGCGTCTCGTCGAGGTAGAGCGTCTTGGGCAGGTCGTCGCCGAGATAGTCGAAGTCGTCGTTCGGGTACACCCCGAAGTCACGGGGCAGGTACGTGCTGGATACGACCGGCGGTCGA
>DASXRA010000166.1:0-2914 GCA_036506855.1 Jatrophihabitantaceae bacterium | reverse complement strand
CAAAAAGGCCGGCGCCAGCCACAAGGGGCTCTGCCCGTTCCACAAGGAGAAAACCCCTTCCTTCATCGTCAATTCGCAGCGGCAGAGTTTCCATTGCTTCGGATGCGGCGCCGGCGGCGACGTCATCCGCTTCGTCGAGCGCACGGAGAACGTCGGGTTCACCGAGGCGGCCGAGCGCCTGGCCGACCGTGCCGGCATCCAACTGCACTACCTCGAGAGCGCCGGACCGCCGCGCCAGCCCGGCCAGCGGGCCAGGTTGGTCGAGGCACATGCCGCGGCGGCCGCCTTCTACGCCGCGCAACTGCGTGAGCCCGAGGCTCGGCCGGCCCGCGAGTTCCTCATCGAGCGCGGGTTCGACGACGAGGCGGCCGCCCGCTACGGCTGCGGCTTCGCGCCGTCCGGCTGGGACGCCTTGACAAAACACTTGCTGGCAACGGGCTTCACGCCGTCGGAGTTGACGACGGGCGGCCTGTCGCGCCAGTCGAGCCGCGGCTCACTGATCGACCGCTTCCACCGCAGGCTGCTCTGGCCGGTACGCGACATCGGCGGCGAGGTCGTCGGGTTCGGCGCGCGGCGGCTGTTCGACGACGACCCGATCGAGGCCAAGTACCTGAACACGCCCGAGACGCCGGTCTACAAGAAGGGCCACCTGCTCTACGGCGTCGACCTCGCCAAGCGCGAGATCGCCAAGCAGCACCGGGCAGTCATCGTCGAGGGGTACACCGACGTCATGGCCTGCCACCTGGCCGGCGTCACGACCGCGGTGGCCACCTGCGGCACGGCGTTCGGCGGCGAGCACATCGCGGTGCTGCGCCGCCTGCTGATGGACTCCGACGCGTTCACCGGCGAGGTGATCTTCACATTCGACGGCGACGGCGCAGGCATGCGCGCCGCCGAGCGGGCATTCGCCGACGATCAGAAGTTCATGGCGCAGACGTTCGTCTCGATCGAGCCCACCGGCCTCGACCCGTGCGAGCTGCGGCAGAAGGCAGGCGACGCCGCGGTGAGTGATCTGGTCGCGCGGCGCATCCCGCTCGTCGAGTTCGTCCTGCGCTCAACGGTGAACCGCTTCGACTTGGACACCGCCGAGGGACGCGCCGCGGCGCTCGATCGTGGCGTCCCGCTGGTCGCGCGCATCAAGGACCACTCGCTGCGCGTCGAGTACTCGCAGGCGCTCGCCCGGATGGCCGGCGTCGACGACCCGGACCGCGTGCTGGCCCGGGTGCGCGGCGTCGCCCGCTCGGGAGGCGCCCCGGACGAGCGGCGCGTGGTGCCCGTCGTCGACGGTGCCGTGGCATCGGTCGAGCGCGAGGCGCTGAAGATCGCCATGCAGATGCCGGCCGTGGCCGGCCCGACGTTCGACGCGCTGCCCGACGACGCGTTCCTGGTGCCGGCACACGTCGCGCTGCGGCGGGGGATTGCCGCCGCGGGTGGCACGGCCGGCGCGGTGACCGGTCCGGCCTGGGCCGGCGCCGTCGAGGAGCAACTGCCCGACCTTGAGTCGCGCGGCCTCGTCCACGCGCTTGCCGTCGAGCCACTGCATGCCGGCGCCGACAGCCAGGAGCGTTATGCCGACGCGGTGCTGGCCCGGTTGCAGGAGATCGTCCTGTCCCGTGCTGTTGCCGCGCTGAAGTCGCGGCTGCAGCGCATCAACCCGATCGACGAGGCCGACGAGCACGCCCGGCTGTTTGCCGAACTGATCGCCTTGGAGAGCCAGCGGCGGATCATGCGCGAGCGTGCGATCGGGGGCGACTAGCGGTGTTCCGCCGCCGGGAGCGCCCGCCCGCCGGGCTGCTCGCGCTGCTCGATCGCGACGAGCGGGTCGTCTCCTGGGCGGACGCGGATCTCGGCACGGTCGCCGCGACGACGCGTGGCCTCTGGCTGCCGTCTGGCGACTCGTTCCGCCGGATCGGCTGGGAACTCGTCGACAAGGCAGTGTGGCGCGACGGCGTGCTCACCGTGATCGAGGCGGAGGACGTCGACGGCTTGCTGCTGCGCGAGCTGCCACCCGTCGCGTTGACGCTCACCGAGCCGCGCGACCTGCCGCCCGCCGTGCGCAGGCGCGTCGAGGCCAGCGTCGTCCGCTCGGAAGTGCTGCCCGTCGACGGGGGAGCGGCTCGTTTCGTGGCGCGTCGAGTGCCACGGCGCGACGGAGTCACCTGGCGGGCCAGGCTGGAACCCGGCACCTTGGACGCGCCGGAGACGCGCGCCTCGGTTCGCGCTCGGCTCGACGCGTTGGCGGCGAACTGGGCAGTGGACGTTTCCTAGCGCTGGTGCCCGTTCGCTCCGGCGGAAGCGGGCGACCCGTGGTGCAGCTTGTCGCTGACCACGTCCCTGGCGCGGTGCCGCAGATCGTCTACCTGCGCGTGCAGGACCCCGGCTGTCGCCTGGACGGTCTGGCTGCCGGCGATCTTGCGCGCGACCCGCACAATGGCCTCATAGCGTTCCCGACCGGCACGGGCGCCCAGCACGTAACCGATCGCGGCACCGACCAGCAATGAGAGCTTCATGGCGTATCTCCTCGTTTGCCTACGGGACCGTCCCCAGCCTAACCCCGCAGAACTCGACGCCGTTGATGAGATATTCTGACTCGGCCGCGTTACCCCGGATGCCGCCATTGGCAGCCATCGTCGCCGGCAGCGCGCTTTCCCCCGTAGCTCAATTGGCAGAGCATCCGACTGTTAATCGGAGGGTTACTGGTTCGAGTCCAGTCGGGGGAGCCACTTCTAGGCCAGCCAATTCGGGGGTTCCAGCATTCGGCCGGCGCGGCGAAGTTGATCTCTGTCAATCGCTCTGTCATTCAGTTACGATCCGCTTATGCCTGGACGGCCTCGTCAACGCGGCCACATCCGCCGACGGGGCGGGTCGTACCAGGTGCTGGTGTTCGCTGGTATCGACCCGGTTACGGGTACGC
>DASXRA010000165.1:0-6964 GCA_036506855.1 Jatrophihabitantaceae bacterium | reverse complement strand
CGTAGGTGAGCTCCTCCTCGCGGTCGAGGTTCAGCGCTTCGAACACATCAGCTCCCGCTCGGCGGATCTGCGAGGCGGCGCAGGTTCACCGGGCTGGTGTTGCCGCCCGACAGCACGAGCACGATCGTCGAGCCCTCGTCGTAGCACACCGCGCCGGCCAGGATCGCGGCCAGGCCCACCACGGCGGACGGTTCGAGCAAGAGCTTGGTGGCCTCCATCAGCGGCCACCAGGCGTCCACGATGGGTTGCTCGTCGATCTCGACCACGTCGTCCACGAAGGCCTTGACGTGCGCAAGCGTGTGCTGTCCGGCGAACGGCGCGGTGAGGCCGTCGGCGATCGAATGCGGGTGTTGCGGCAACGGATCCGGGGCGTCGCGACGCAGCGCGTGGCTCATCGCATTGGCCTCGAGCGGCTCGACCCCGACGACGCGGGTACCGGGCGACCGCGTCTTGATCGCCGCGGCGACTCCGCTGATCAGCCCGCCGCCGCCGACCGGCACGAGGACGAGATCCGGGGTCGGGCCGTCGGCGAGTATCTCCAGGCCGACCGTGCCGTGACCGGCGATGACAGTGCGATCGTCGAACGGATGCAGCAGCCGGTACCCGCGCTCGGCCATGACCTCGGCGCAGGCTCCGACGAGGTCAGCGGTGAAGACGATCTCGCCGCCGTAGCGCCGGACGGCGTCGATTTTGCTCGCGACCGCCTTCGGCGGCATGCAAACGACCGCGGGAATGCCGAGCTGGGCAGTCGCGTAGGCAACTGCGGCGGCATGGTTGCCCGCCGAGAACGTCGCGATGCCGGCCGGGAGGTCGCCTTGCTCGCGCCACGTCAGCAGCGCGTTCAGCACGCCGCGGATCTTGAAGCTGCCGGCGTGCTGGAGGTTCTCCGCCTTGACCAGGACGCGAGCGCGCAACCGGTCGCTCAGCGCTGCGCACTCCCGCAACGGGGTGTGCTCGACGAGCGGCCCGATGCGGGCCGCGGCGCGGTCGAAGTCGCCGGCATCGAGAACGTCCCCGTCCGTAGCCACATCGCAAAGATAGTCAGCGGCAGAATCGGCGTACTCGGCGCAAATGTGCGCTCTCGTCGCCTGGAGTGGGCAAGATGACGGGGTGGCGGACAGCGCGCTGGTTGGGCAGGCAGTCGACGAGCTCTACTCGCTCGATCCCGACGGGTTCGTCGACCGCCGCCGGGAGCTGGCCGCCGAGGCTCGCCGCGGGGGCGACACGGCTGCGGCAACCGAGATCGTCGGCTTGCGTAAGCCGACGCGAAGCGCGTGGACGATGAACGTGCTCGCCCGGGCCGAGCCGGACGCGTTCGAGCCGATCGTGGACGTCGGCGACCAGTTGCGCGAGGCGGAGCGGGCGCTGGACGGCCAGCGGATGCGCGAGCTGTCGAACCGGCGGCGCGAGCTGATCGCCGACATCTCGCGCCGGGCGTTCGCCGCGACAGGTGAGCGGTCGCCGTCTCCGGCGCTGCGCGACGAGGTCATCGGCACGCTGACCGCGGCGTTCGCCGACCCCGACCTCGTCGACCTGCTGCGGTCGGGCACGCTGCTGCGTGCCGCTCAGTGGGACGGCTTCGGATCCGCAATCCGTCCGGATCTCGCCCTGGTGCCGCCGCCCGGGCGGCCGACCGTGGCGCCGCGTCCGCGCCCGACGAAGACGGCTCCCCGCGCGAAGGCCGCGCCGCAGCGTCCCGTCGAGACGGTCGAGGCCGCCCGCGCAGCCCGCGCTGCGCGGGCCGAGCGCGAACGGCAGGAGCGCCAGGATCGCCGCGAGCAGATCGCACACGTCCGCAAGCGGGTCACCGCGGCCGAGCGTGAACTCGCCTCGGCCGAATCGGACGAGCAGCGCCAGCGGGATCGGCTCGGCCGACTCGAGGATCAGCTTGCCGAGACGCGGCGCGCGCTCGATAAGGCGCGGGTACGCGTCCGACAGGCGAAGACCGAACTTCGCAAGGTCGAAGCCCAGCGCAACCGGGCCGACCGCTAGTGTCCCGCGTCAGGAATCCGTTGCAATATGCGGTGATCCAGGTGGATGCATCGCAAGGCGGAGGAGGAGCCGATACCGGGGTTGTATCGGCGACGACGACAACGCAGCGAGGCGCCGCCTGGGCGCCGCAGATTGTGACAGGGATTTCTGACGCGGGACGCTAGTTCATGCCACCGGGTGGGCGTGAGAGCTCGTCCACGAGAGACTGCTGAACGTAGGCCATGGCCTCTTGGAACTTCGTCTCACCGAAGCGACGCGCGATTTCTGGCGCATCGAGACTCTCGACCCGCTCGTGAATCCACCACAGGTGACCCTGGCCATCTCGGATCCGCGCCACTCGTTCGCCGAACGCCAGCTCAGACGCACGGGTCACCACCCGAGCGCCCAGCTTGACGGCCTTGTCGACCGACTCCTGGGCGTCGGCGACATAGATCCGCAGGTGAGCCGGAGTCGGCGGCCAGCCAGGCTTCGCGTCGAACATCATCACGACGAAGCCGTCAATATCGATCTCGGCGTGGCCGACCTTGCCGTCGGCGTCGTACATGCGCCCCGGACGTTCCTCGGCGCCGAAGACCTCACCGAGGAATGCGATCTCCGCGTCGGTGTCGGCCGAGATCAGCCACGGGTTCACCCGCGAGTAACCCTCAGGAACCACGGGGCTGTTCGCTGCTTCTGGCATATGCACACTTTGGCACCGCCGTCCGACAATTCTCGGCCGTGACCAGTCCGAACGCAGCAGGCCGAACGCCGGCCGATCTCGGCGCGCACCGACGAATTTCGGGGCGTCGCGTCGTCTAACTAGATGTGTTGGGACGAGGCCCGGAGGCGACCATCGTGCTCGCGCGCGGTGACGCCGAGGTGGCGAGCTGGCCGCTGGCCGGTTCCGCGCGCCCGAACCTCGATGTCGTGGATGAGCTGGCGCGGCTGCACCTGATGGCGCGGCGGGCCGGCTACACGATCCGGCTGCGCGATGCGTGCGTCGAACTCTCGGGGCTGCTCGACCTGGTGGGCATGCCCGAGCTCGCGACCGGCGTCGGCCTACGGCAGGTGGGCGGGCAGGTCGAATGCGGCGAACAGCTCGGTGTCGAGGAAGTCGTGATCCCCGATGATCCGGTCACCTGACACCTCGATCACGTGTAACGCCCACGGGCTGAAGCCGCCCGCGGGGTCCGGGCGGTACGAGGCGAACGCGCCGCCGCCGTTGGCGTCGATCGCGACCACGCGTGAACCGCGGCAGCCGATGCCTTGGCCGAGGAACCAGCGCCCGATCTCGGTCGGCCCGCGCAGCCAGAGCGGGTAGGGCGGCATCGAGAGGATGGCGTCGTCGTGCAGCAACGACACCAGCCTGGCCACGTCGTAGCGTTCGAACGCGTCCATGTACCGGGCGAGCAGGGCTTTCTGGTCGGCGTCGACGACCTGGGTGCGGCGCTCGTCGAGGTCGGTGCCGGAGAGCGTGTCGCGCGCCCGCTGCAGCGCGCTGTTGACCGACGTCACGCTCGTGTCGAGCAGCTCGGCGACCTCGGCGGCCTGCCAGCGCAGCACCTCGCGCAGGATCAATATCGCCCGTTGGCGGGCGGGAAGCCGCTGCAGCGCGGAGATGAACGCGAGCCGGATGCTCTCGCGCGAGACGACCAGGTCGGCCGGGTCACCCTCGTCCGGCAGGGCGCGCCCGTCGGCGATCGGCGTCACCCAGGTGTTCTCGGCGAGTGGGGCCGGCAGCGTCGAGTCGGCGGTGTACGCCGGGCCGAGATCCATCGGCCGGGCCCGGCGCTGCTGGCTGCGCTGCATGTCGAGGCAGACGTTCGTGGCGATGCGGTACAGCCAGGAGCGCAGCGCCGAGCGGCCTTCGAAGCCGCTGACACCCTGCCAGGCGCGGACCATCGTCTCCTGCACGGCGTCCTCGGCCTCGAAGCCCGAGCCGAGCATGCGATAGGAGTACGCAGTGAGCTCCCTGCGGTACTGCTCGAAGTCTTCCGGGCGGACATCGCTGCTGATCGCGGTATCACCGCTAAGTGGCATGTTCTCCGATGCTAGTAGGCAGGTCTGACACCGGGCACCGGTGAGTTTCGTCGCGCCGCGTCGTCATACCTGTGAGACACAATTTCAGGCGTCACCGAGAGCGGGAAGGAGCGAGGGCAATGACTATCAAGCAGAGCGCAGACCGGACCTACCAGCAGGCGGTTGTCGCGAGGGACAACGCGGCGCACGCGCTGTACCAGGCCGAGGTCGCAGTGCACGACGCGCACCAGACGCACGTCGACCAGTGGATCGGCGCGGCGCACGATCGCCTGCACGCCGCCGTCGCCCTGTACTCGGCAGCGAACGAGCTCGTCGAGTGCCTGCGCGACCACCACCCGGTTGCCGCGTGATTCGCTGCTGCCAGCGATCTTGCGCAGACATGCTCGCAACTGCGGGCGTGTGCGCGCAAGACCGCTAACTCAGCCGGATTCCTTGAGCGCAATCGCCAGCTCGGCCGCGCTTGCCGGGTCATCGCGGACGGCGGCGGCGATGCGATGCGCCGCCTCGGGCCGGTACTCCTCGCCATAGACCGAGCCGGGCCGGCGCGGCGACTCCATGATCGAGACCTGGGCCCAGCCGCCTACGTCGACCGGCTCGAACCCGATCTCGCGGATCAGCCCGCTGACCACCCGCTTGGCCTGCTCGTCCTCGCCCGCCAGGAACATCGCCACCCGCTGCTCCGCCGGCCGAGCGGCCGCCTCGGCCTGGAATCCGGCCGTCAGCGTGTTGAACGACTTGACCAGGCGCGCCCCGGCCAGCCGCTCGGCGTTCGTCTCGGCGGCGCTGCGGCCCGCGGGGGGAACGCCGCCGAACGCGTTGGTGGTGTCGATGACGATCCGGCCCGCGAGCGATCCGGCCTCGGCGGCTACGGCCTCGACCAGGCGCCAGGGCACCGACAGCATCACGACCTCGCCGAAGGCTGCCGCGTCGGCGGGTGAACCGGCCTGCGCGCCGATCTCTGCGGCGCGTGCCGCCAGCGTCGCCGGGTCGCGCGTGTAGCTCAGCAGAACCTCGTGGCCGGCCTGGGCGAACAGCCGCCCGGCGTTCGAGCCGATGTTGCCCGCCCCGATGACCCCGATCTTCATGACCAGCTCCCCAACCTTTGGTGGTGTGTCATTCCGGCTTGCCGCCGGCGATCCAGGCTCTGAAGGCCGCGATCCGCTCCGGTGGCCAGGCGCCGTCGCACGGCATGCTGCCGGCCGCGAGGCGTTCCAGGATCGCGTCCGCGTGCTGGCTGACGTCGGCGTACTCCCACAGATCGAAGGCGAAGCTCATCGACTCGCGGTCGGTGCGCCGGAACAGCGGCTTGACGTGCTCGGCGTACCGGACCGGTTCGCCGGGCGCCGGCAGGGTGATCGCGGGCTTGTCGTCGGTCTCCGGATGCAGCGCCGAGACGCGAGCGCCCGGCTTCGCACCGACCACCCAGTCCCACCGGGGCACCGGCATGTGCGGCGGTGGCTTCGCGCCGGGTGTCGAGTTCTCAACCGCGATGCGCGAGCCCCATTCGAGATACGACACGAACGCCGCGCGGAACTCGGGGTCGGTCGGGATGCCGGCCTCGTCGGCGGAGCGGAGGAGCAACTGCACCCATCGCGCCCGCTGTTCCTCGCCGAGCCCCTTGCCGAGGTGCTGCGACACCATGCGGTCGTAGCCGCCATACCGCTGGGTATGGAACTTCGGCCCGCCGAACGTCTCGCCGAGCCAGGACGCCACGCGCTCGGGATGGTCGGGCGACATGGCGGCGAACAGGGGCGCGAGCAGTGGGTCCTCGGGCACGTACTTCTCGTAGAAGATGCTCGTCATCCGCAACAGGACCGGATGGCCGCCACACCACTCGAACAGCGTCGGCTCGTCGGGCATCGGCGGGTCGGCGAAGCCCACGTAGTAGTGCATGCCGCTGCAGAACGGCTTGTTCTGCGAGTGGCCGCACCGGCAGAGGCTGTAGTGCTCCAAGGACGCCCCCGCGTTGCGCGGCACGGGGGCACCCTCGGCGTCGATCAGCTCGATGCCGCCGCGAACCCGGTACGGCCCGTCCTTGGACACCTCGACGGCCGCCTCGCGGTTCAGCTCGCGCATGTCCTGACCGTCCACGGCGAAGCGCAACGCTCCGGACGGGCAGGCGCGGGCGGCCCGGATGATCTCGTCGACTCGCCCGCCACTCGGCGCGACGAACGGTTCCTGGTCGACGCGGAAGGCTGTCGGGACGCGGCTGCTGCAGAAGCCGGAATGCGCGCAGGTGCCGCGGTTGTCGAGAACGGTCACCCGCTGGCCGGCATAGGTGTCTTGGCGGTCCGGCACCCGATCCGGATCCTTCGCATCGGTGAAGCCCGCCTCGGCGTGGCTGCCGTCGCAGAGCGGCTTCAGCGCCGACTCGCCGCACCGGCACAGGGCCAGCTGCGGCGGCGCCGGGATCTGCTCGCCGAGCCAGTCGCGCAGGTTGCCGACGTTCGTCAGCAGGTACGGTCCGTCGTGCTCCGTCTGGATGCTCGCCGGCAGCGACGACTGCAGGTCTGCGAACTCGGCCGTGAGCCGCTCGCCGTCGTCGGCTTGGCGCACCGCCAGTTCCTGCAGTGCCGCTACCGCTTCGACGAGCTCGAGCGGGACGCCGGGTTCGAGCCGCAGCCGGGTTGCCCGCAGCGCGAGCTCTGCAACGCTCCCGCCTGGCGCCGGTTCGCTCGGCGTGCCGATCACGCCGGCGAGCGGGCGGATGACCGATTGGCGCAGGCGTCCGGCGACGTACTCGTCCTGCTCGGCGTCGGCGATCGCTCTCGCCGCGGCGTGCACCGCGCGCAACTCGCTGGCCAGATCCATTGCGATCCTCCCGAACGGAGACGAACGCCGCGCACAATACCGACACGCGATGACATCGCGGCGAGTTCAGGATTCGATGCCGGGCGTGCCGTCGGCGTCGTCGCGCGCCAGTTCGATCCCGCGCCGGGCGGTGAGCATCGTC
>DASXRA010000164.1:0-1962 GCA_036506855.1 Jatrophihabitantaceae bacterium | reverse complement strand
CAGGCGTCCTACTGCAAGCCGTGCGGGCGGGAAGCCACGGCCTTCAGCCGTCTCGTCGACCGCTATCACAGCCGCGGCGTCGAGTTCATCGCCTTCCACGTGCAGGACACGGTGGCCGACACGCGACGCTTCATTCGCAGCCATCGGGTGACCTATCCCGTCGCTCTCGATCCCAAGCTCATCATCGGCAATCGCTTCGGCTTCAGGGGCACGCCGTACACCGTCGTCGTGGACCGCAAGGGCGAGATGGTGGCACAGGTCCACGGGGTTTCCGCGCTGAACCGCCTTCCGAAAATTCTCGACGAGCTGCTGCGCGAACCACGGCCGTCGTAGGAGCCGTCAGGGCGGCGAGGACGTCGTCAGGCGGCCCGTCGCATTCCACGAGTTGCGGTGCGACCGACCGGCCGCGAACGCCGGCGGGCCTGCTCGACGGTCTCCGGCCACATGCGGGGCCCGGTGCGAATGAACTCGTGGAGCTTCGGGAGGAGTTCCGCCATCGAGGGGCGTGCCGCCGGGTTCGGGGCCAGACAGGCCAGCACCAGCTTCTCGAGGGCGACCGGCACGGCCGGAGCGAAAGACCGAAGCGGCAGTGGTGAGAGGGCCAGCTGGGGAAATGGCTTCCGTCGCGTGCCCTCGGGAAACGGCAAGCGTCCGGTGAGCGACTCGTAGAGCGTCGCGCCGAGACCGTACACATCGCTGGCCGGCGTCACCCGGCCGCCCCGACACTGCTCCGGGGCCATATAGAGGTCGGTGCCCGCGGCATAGCCGACCGGACGGTTCGTGCGCGGTCGGGCCGTGCTGAAGTCGATCAGCACGGGGCGTCCGCTGACCACGATGACGTTCGACGGCTTGACGTCGAGATGGACGAAGCCGCGCTCGTGGACGTGCGTGAGCGCCGCACCCAGGTGGATCGCCACGCGCAACGCGTTCGCCACGCTGAGCCGCCGCTGGCGGCTGGTCCGGATCAACCGACGCAGCGTGGGCCCGTCGAGGTATTCCATCAACAGGTGCTTGGGCCGCGCCGCGCCGAAGAACCGGACGATGTTCGGATGATCGAGGGCGCTCAGCACGCTGGCCTCGCGACGCGCCTGACGTTGGGAACCGATGATCTTGCAGGCCATGGGGCACCAGGTGTGGTGATTCCACACGATGAACACGGCACCGCCGCCACCCCGTCCGACCCGACTGATGACGCTCAAGTGACGATCCGTTCGCCGACGGCTCACCCCTACACCGCCCTGCCGAGCTGGCCGGCAAACAGGTCGTAGCACCGGTTGCCGTGTTGGAGCAGGGACGCGGGCGCACCGATCTCGGTGATGCGGCCGCCTTCCAGCACGACGATGCGATCGGCCTGGCGAACCGTGGCCAGGCGATGACCGATGACGAGGATCGTGCGACGCCGCGCGAAACGCTGGATGGACGCGTGAATCAGCTCCTCCGTCTCGCTGTCCACCGCCGCGGTCGCCTCGTCCATCACCAGAATCGGCGCGTCGCGCAAGAACATGCGAGCCAGCGCCAGGCGCTGGCGCTGACCGCCCGACAGGCGTTCACCGCGTGGGCCGACCCACGCCGCCGATTGCCGGCGGCGGGCGTGGACGAACGTCTCGGCGCGGGCCGTCTGGATCGCGCGAGCGACGTCGGCGTCGGAGGCGCCGGGCCGGCCATAGCGCACGTTGTCCATGATCGAGCCCCGCACGACGTACGGGTCCTGGAACGCCACCGCCATGTTCGCCCGCAGCGAGGCGAGCGTCAGGTCGCGCACGTCGTGGCCATCGACCAGCACGGCGCCGGCGCCGACGTCGTGAAAGCGCAGGAGCAGCCGGACCAGCGTGGACTTGCCGCTCCCGCTCGCGCCGACGATGGCGACGATCTCGCCGGGCTCGACCGTGAACGAGACACCGTTCAGGACGTCGGCGCCACGCGGGTACGCAAAGTGGACGTCGCGGAACTCGATGCGTCCAG
>DASXRA010000163.1:0-3118 GCA_036506855.1 Jatrophihabitantaceae bacterium | reverse complement strand
CTTCCAGCTCGTCGACGTGCACGGCCGCGCTTACCTCGTCGCCTACGAGATGACGAGCAGGCGATGGACGCTCGACGCGATCTACGACTAGCACAGGCTTAGCGGCTACGAAAGGGCTACAGTTGTAGCCATGAGCTACGTCGCGTCCCGCGAACTGCGCAACGACACCGCCGGCGTGCTCCGGCGCGTCCAGCACGGAGACGAAGTGATCATCACCGTGCGCGGCGAGCCAGTCGCCGAGATCATCCCGATCCGCAAGGGTCGCCGCCGATGGATTCCGCGCGACGAGCTGCTGGATCTCCTCTCGCACGCCCAGGCAGACCCAGCCTTGCGTGACGACCTCAAACGCATCGCAGGTGACACCACCGACGATCTCGGCCCGGTTCGGTGAGCGTCCACAAGCGAGGACTGCTCGACACGTCCATATTCATTGCGACCGAAACCGGTCGGTCCCTGAAGGCGCGCAGCATCCCCGCAGAGTCCGCGATCTCGGTGGTGACCTTCGCAGAGCTGCAAGCAGGCGTCCTGGCCGCCCGCGACGTCGACTCCCGGGCGGCACGACTGGCAACGCTCGACACGACTGCGGACATGGCCATCTTGCCGATCGACGTCGACGTCGCGGCGGCGTGGGCGCGACTTCGCGTTCACCTGCTCGAGGCCAATCGACGGCTCAACGTCAACGACTCGTGGATTGCGGCCACCGCCATCGTTCATCGCATACCCGTTGTCACCCAGGACGGCGACTTCGATCCACTCGACGGCGTCGCGGGGCTGCAGATCGTCAAGGTCTGAGCGCGGCGGCGAGGGCGGCGAGGCGGCGGCGGGTCTCGCGGCGAAACCCCAGCCGGGCCACGGGCTCGAGCGCCCACGCTGCCCAGGACGGCTTGCAGCGAAACGTCATCGTGTACGTCGCCGTCGAGCGGCCGTCAGGTAGCGGCGCGTGCCGCACCGACGCTGCCCACGAGGCGAAGAACGGCGGCCGTGACTCGAGCTTGATCGCCGCGAGCGTCGGACGCTCGAACGTCACATAACGAGTGGCAAACGAGTACCCGCCGAAACGGCGCCGCGCGACGCACACCGCGACCACGCCGCGGGCGGGCGGCTCGTCCGCCTCGGTGAACGCGCGGCGGAGCAGGGTGTCCCAGGTCAGCCGGCGGCGGTAGTCGTGCAGCAGGTCGAACGTGCGCTCGCAGCTTGCGGGCATCTCCTGCGACACGACGATGTGCACGGTCACGCCGCCCATCCTGCCGGGCCATCGCACGCGCGCCGAACCCGCGAGACGGCACCCAGCGCCGATACTGACCCGCGATGGACTTCGCCACGCTCGCGCTGATCTCGCTGGTCGGCGTCCTCGGGCCGCTGCTCGCGCTGCCCCGGCGATGGAACCTGCCGGTCGTGCTCGGCGAGCTGGTCGCCGGGATCGTGTTTGGGCATACGGGCTTCGACGTCCTGCACGCCGGCAACGGCACGTTCACGTTCCTGGCCGACATCGGCTTCGCGCTGATCATGTTCGTCGCCGGCTCGCACGTACCGGTGCGCGACCCGAATCTGCGGGCCGGGCTACGGCTCGGCGTGCTGCGAGCGGTGGCCGTCGGCGCCGTCTCGGTCGTCCTGGCGATCGGCATAGCACACGGGTTCGGCACCGGGCATGCGGCGCTTTATGCGGTGCTGATCGCGTCGTCGTCGGCCGCGCTCGTCCTGCCGATCGTCGACTCGCTGGGCCTGCGCGGCGACGCGGTGCTGCAGATGCTGCCGCAGGTCGCGATCGCCGACACCGTGTGCATCGTCGCGCTGCCGCTTGCAATCGACCCGAAGCATGCCGGACGTGCCGCACTCGGCTCGCTCGCCGTCCTGGCCTGCGCCACGGTGCTCTTCGTCGTGCTGGGCTACCTGGAGCGCAGCGGGCTGCGTAAGCGAGTGCACAACGTCTCCGAAGACCGCAAGTTCGCGCTTGAGCTTCGGATCAACCTGATGATCCTGTTCGCGCTCGCCGCGCTCGCGGTACGCACCCACGTGTCGATCATGCTGGCCGGGTTCTCCTTCGGCGTTGCGATGGCGGCGGTCGGTGAGCCGCGACGCCTGGCCAGGCAGCTGTTCGCGCTATCGGACGGTTTCCTCGGCCCGCTGTTCTTCATCTGGCTCGGCGCATCGCTCGACCTGCACGCCCTCGGACGGCACCCGTCGTTCATCGTGCTCGGCGTCCTGCTCGGCGCGGCAGCTGTGGCCGCGCACGGCCTGATGCGGCTGACCGGGCAGCCGATCCGGGTCGGCGCGCTGGCGGCAGCGCAACTCGGCGTCCCGGTGGCCGCCGCGACCGTGGGCGCGCAACTGGGCCTGCTCGACCCGGGCGAAGCTCCGGCGTTGTTGCTCGGCGCGCTGCTGACCGTGGCAGTCGCCGTCGTGTCCAGCGGGCTGTTGGCCCGGACGGTCAGAGCCACTCCCCCGGATCATCCATGATCCGGCGCACCTCGACCGGCGAGAATCGCGCCTCCGGGATCCGGGCAGCGATCTGCGTCGCGCGCTCGATGCTCGCGCAGTCGACGAGGTAGTAGCCGGCGAGCATTTCCTTCGCCTCGGTGAACGGGCCGTCCGTCACGATCGCCTCACCATCGCTGACCCGCACGGTCCGGGCGCCCGCCGTCGTGAGCCCCTCGGTACCGATCAGTTCCCCGGACGCGCTGAGCTCGTCGAGCAACGCGCGGTGCCTGGACATGACCTCGTCGTCCTGGGCCAGCGCGTCCCACGTCGTCTCGTTGCCGTAGATCATCAGCAGGTACTTCATCGCCTCGCCTCCACCATCCGTCCGTGCGAGGCTCTCATGGCCAGCCGTAGAGAAGGAGCCATGCCGGTGCGGGTAGCCGTCTTCGCCGGATCCGCTGCGGGGCCCGCCGCCCACCTCGACGCGGCAGCCGACTTTGCGCGCCGGCTCGCCGAGGCCCGGGTCGGGCTCGTGTACGGCGGCGGCCGCGTCGGCGTGATGGGTGTCGTCGCCGATGCCGCGCTGGCCGCGGACGGCGAGGTCGTCGGCGTGATGCCGCAGCACCTCGTCGACCGCGAGATCGCGCATCGCGGCCTCACCCGCCTGGACGTGGTCTCGGACATGCACGCCCGCAAGGCG
>DASXRA010000162.1:0-1714 GCA_036506855.1 Jatrophihabitantaceae bacterium | reverse complement strand
CGGCGACGGACAACGGCATCAACTCTCAGCCGGATGGATGCGTCGTCCGCACCGACAGCAAGGGCAACGCGTACGTGTTCGGCGTCGGCAAGCGTCTCGGCGTCCGGCTGCAGATGATGTACAAGTCGTCCGACGGCGGCGCGCACTGGGTCGGTCCCACGGTCGTCGCTCCCGTCGTGCCACCGGGCGTGTTCGATCCGGTACAGGGGCGTCCGGTGATGGACGGCCTCGGTGGCGCCCGGGTCGACCTCGCGATGGGCCCGAACGTGGACATCGCGAATGGCCGGCCGGGTGGCTCCGGCTCGGACGAGCTGTTCATGACCTGGGCCGACGCGCGTAACGGGCTCAACCACGAGCAGATGATGCTCACGTGGTCGCGCAACGGCGGGCAGAGTTGGGCCACGCCGATGGCCGTGCCGCTCGCCACCGGTGACCGGCCGTTCTACACGGCGCCTGCCGTGTCGCCCGACGGCACCGATCTGTACATCGTCTACAACGCCTTCACCACGCCGTACCGCAACGACACGACCAGCACGCGAGGCCTGGTCGGGGTGGTGCTGCACGCGAATGTCTCCGGTGGTGTCCCAGGTGCGTTCAGCGTGCTGAACCGCGGCGCGGTCGGTGACCCGCGCGGGTCGTCGGCGAACGCGCTGACCGACGAGTTCCTCGGCGACTACGTCTACGCGTACGCGACGAACGACAGCGCTGTCGCCGTCTGGAACGACACTCGCAACGCCGCCGACTGCCCGGCGATCGACGCGTACCGGGCCTCGCTGTACACGGCTACACCGTCGCCTGCTCCGGACGTGCTCGGCTCCTGCCCGTCCGCGTTCGGCAACAGCGACATCCGTGGAGGCTCATACGCCGATCCGTCCTGACCTGATCGCCTGACCCGGCCCGGGGTAACTACCTCGGGCTCGGGTCAGGCGGATGTCTTGGCTCGCGGCATGGAGCGCTTGGCCGCGGCGGCCGTCATGCGCTGGTAGCCCGAGCCGGTCAGTCGGACGAGGACGTCGAGCAGCCGGGCGTCGAGGCCGACGAGGACGCGCGGCCGGCCGCGCTCGACGCCGCGCAGGATCGTCTTGGCTGCGCGTTCGGCCGACATGCGCGCGAGCCGGGTGTCGAAGAACTCGCCCAACGCAGTGGCGTCGCGGCCCGGGACGGCACCTGCGTTGCGGGCGATGGCGGTGCGCACGCCGCCGGGGTGCACGCACGTCACGCGCACCGGATGGCGGGCGATCAGCATTTCCTGGCGCAGCGCCTCGGTGAAGCCGCGCACCGCGAACTTGGCCGCGTTGTACGCGCCTTGCGACGGCGTGCCCATCAGCCCGAACAGCGAGGAGATGTTGACGAGGTGCCCGTCGCCGGAGTCGATCAGATACGGCAGGAAGGCCTTCGTCCCGTTCACCACGCCCCAGAAGTCGACGTCCATCACCCGCTCGATGTCGGCGAAGGCCAGTTCGACCACGTCACCGGTGAACGCGATGCCGGCGTTGTTGATGACCAGGTTCACGGTGCCGAACTGGGCGGCCACGGCGTCCGCGTAGGCCAGGACGCCGGGGCGATCGGTGACGTCGAGGCAGTCGGCGCGCACCGCATCGCCGCCGCGCCGCTCCGCCTGCCGGGCGGTCTCGGCCAGCCCGGCCTCGTCGACGTCGCTCAGCGCGAGCCGTGCGCCGCGGGCGGCGAGCTCGCAGGCCAGCGCCCGCCCGAG
>DASXRA010000161.1:0-7918 GCA_036506855.1 Jatrophihabitantaceae bacterium | reverse complement strand
TGCCCGCTATTGACCATTGACGCCACCTGGGTTCGGGATGCTATATATCGAGCGGTCTGTCACGCCCAACCACCCAGGCGGGCGAGCGTGTCCCGCGTGGCCGCAAGGAGTGCTCATGAGCGTCGGCATGTCGGGACGAGTCAGAATCACGCGGCGGCGCTGGTTCGCGGTCATGGCGGCGACGGGTGCGCTCCTCGCCTCGACGGCGGTCTCGGTAGGACTCGCGCCGGCTCTGGCCGAGCCGCCCGCCGTCCCGAGCGCGGCCGCGGACACGTCGGCGCCGGGCGCGGGCACCCTCGACGACGTCCACAACATCCCGACGAACGCGGTCGCCGGCAACGTCACCTTCCTCGACAACGTGCAGGGCGTGAGCGGCTACTCCGGGCTCAACTTCATCCACTACGCCAAGTACGGCTACGACTTCATGTTCGCCAACGGCACGGGCGGCCTTGCCGTCTGGTCATTGAAGGATCCCGCACACCCCGCGTTCGTCTCGAAGATCACCGCGGCCCAGCTGCGTGTGCCCGGCGACACGGAGGACCGCTTCTGGGAAGGCGAGAACATGACCGTCGACCCGAACCGCAAGCTGGTCTTCCTGAGCCGTGACCCGCGCGGCTTCGGCGGCACCCTGACGACCGGGCAGTCCGGCGTGTACGTCATCGACGTACACGACCCGTGGAACCCCCAGATCGACGTCTTCCACCCGATCCCGGCGGGCCACACCAGCACCTGCATCAACAACTGCATGTACCTCTGGACGGTCGGGCCGTTCAACACCGGGACGCCCGGCAACGACCCGTCCTGGACGCTGGGCGTGCCGGTCTGGGTCACCGACATCCACGACCCCAAGCACCCGTACACGTTCCCGCAGCCGATCGACCTCGGCCGGTTCGACGGCACGACGGCCTACACGCACAGCGTGGACGTCGACCGCAACGGCGTGGCCTGGGTTGCCGGCGAGGGCGGCGACCGCGGGTACTGGACGCGCGGGCTGCACTGGGATCCGGTGCAGAGGCAGGCCCGGGTGGCCACCGCGTCCGATCCGGTGCCCTACGCGGGCGGAGTCACCGAACCCACGACGGCGGGCGCACCGACCGACGACTTCTTCGCCTACTTCGACCACAACGCCCAGCACGTGACGTGGAAGCTCGGCAACTTCGACAAGGGCGAGCTGCTCCTCGTGACGAACGAGAACATCACCACCTGCTCGGAGGCGGGTGAGTTCAAGATCGTCTCGCTCGCCGGCAGCTTCGACGGCGCGGGCTGGCGATCCACGCCGGACGAGCCGTTCCGGCTCAAGCTCGTCGGGCACTGGACGGCGTGGGGTCAGGAGGGCTCGGCCACGTCCGGCAGCTGCTCCGCGCACTGGTTCACCGTGAACGGCAACATCGTCGTGGAGGGCTGGTACGGCCAGGGCACGCGCTTCATCGACATCTCCGACCCGGAGCACCCGAAGCAGGTTGGCTACTTCCGCGTCCCATCAGGCGACCCGAACGTGACGGCCGGATCGGCGTCCGCGCCGTACTGGCACAACGGCCTCGTGTACGTCGCCGACTACAGACGCGGCGTGGACGTGCTGCGCTTCGACGGCCAGATCACCGGCAACCCGGACGGCAAGATCTGCTGGGACTCTTGCGACAACTGACCCCCCGACCTCGGGGGCAGCGCGCTCTGGCACCGACGAAGCGATGAGCGCCCGCGCGAAGAGCCCGCCGCCGCGACGCGGCCGCGCCGACGGCGCGAGCGGAACCGCGGGTCCACCCGAGCTGCGATGAGCGCTTGCGCGAAGAGCCCCGCCGCCGCTACGCGGCCGCGCCGACGGCGCGAGCGAAGCCGCGGGTCCACCCGAGCTGCGATGAGCGCTTGCGCGAAGAGCCCCGCCGCCGCTACGCGGCCGCGCCGGAGGCGCGAGCGGAGCCGCGGGTCCACCCGAGCTGCGATGAGCGCTTGCGCGAAGAGCCCCGCCGCCGCGACGCGGCCGCGCCGACGGCGCGAGCGGACCCGCGGGTCCACCCGAGCGCAGCGAGCGGTGGGAACGCGGATCCGCCCAGGCGGGATGAGGCAGCGAGCGGTGGGGACGCGGATCCGCCCAGGCGGGATGAGGCAGCGAGCGGTGGGGACGCGGATCCGCCCAGGCGGGATAGGTACAGCAGGGTGACGCTGCGGCCCGTGCGCACCATGTTGATCGTCCTCAGTGGACTGTGCGCCGCGATGGTGCTCGGCACGCCCGCCGCGTACGCGCATGCCGAGATCGAGGCGACCTCGCCGGTCGACGAGGCCGTGCTCGGCGCCGCGCCGCACCAGGTCGAACTGCGGTTCAGCGAGGGGGTGATCTTGCCGCAACGGTCGATCCAACTGCTGGACGCGAACGGCCACCCGGTCGGGATCGGCGCGCCGGCGCATCCAGCCGGGCGGGCCGACGTCGTCGCGGCGACGCTGCCGCCCGTCCTGGCGCAGGGTACCTACGTCGTCGCGTGGCGCGTGGTCTCCGACGACGCGCACGTCGTGTCAGGCGCGTTCGAGTTCAGCGTCGGCGCGCCGAGCCCTTCTGTGACGCTCGTCGGCCGCCACCCGAGCCGAGTCGCACCTGTGCTGAACACGACCGGTCAGGCCGTCGCCTTCGTCGGGATGGCCGTGACGATCGGGGGCGCGGTCCTGATCGCAGCGCTCTG
Organism: Jatrophihabitantaceae bacterium; assembly: GCA_036506855.1. Taxonomy (GTDB): domain Bacteria; phylum Actinomycetota; class Actinomycetes; order Mycobacteriales; family Jatrophihabitantaceae; genus DASXRA01. The sequence goes on along the minus strand of DASXRA010000161.1, from coordinate 5,246 downwards.
GCCCGGCGGCAGCGCGCCGCGTCGCGGCCGCCGCACGGTCTGGGTCGGCCTGCTCGGCCTCGGCGCGGGCACGTTCGTCGTGCTGCTCGCCCAGTACCCGTACAGCATGGGGGGAGCGTTCACGTCGGCGTTCTTGGCGACGGCGTTACGCACGACACTGTCGTCGCGGATCGGCGAGGCGCTCGTCGCCCGGCTCGCGATCACGGCCGCGCTCGCCGTGATTTTCGCGCGTACGCCGGCGCGTCCGGTGCCGCGCGCGCTGATCGGCACGTGGGCGGCCTGCGCGATCGCCCTGACGGCGACGTGGACGCTCGCCGATCACTCGCACACCGGCATGCAGGCCGGGCTGGCCGTCCCGGTGGCGTGCGTGCACCTGCTCGCGGTGAGCCTCTGGCTGGGCGGGCTGATCACGCTCGCGGTCTGTGTGACCGCCGCGGCGGTGGACGATCAGCGCGACCAGGCGTTGGCTCGGTTCACGCGTCTCGCGCTGCCCTGCTTCGCGGCGATCGTGCTGACCGGCCTGTACCAGTCGTGGCGTGAGGTCGGGACGCTCGGCGCCCTGCCCGGTACCGAGTTCGGACGCCTGCTCCTGATCAAGCTCGGCGGCGTCCTGGTCATCCTGACCGTCGCGTCGCAGGCCCGGCGGTTCGTGCGGCGCGCCGCAATACCGCGCGGCGTGAGCGGCATGGTCGCGGTCGAGGCCACGTTCGGCGTCGCGGTCCTGGCGGTGACGACGCTCCTGGTCAACGCCGCGCCGGCCCGCGGCAGTTACGCGCCGCCCGTGCACGCGAAGGTCGGCGTGCCGGCAACGGCGCAGCCCGCGAGCCGCCTCGACGGCGGCCACGTCGAGATCCGGCTCAGCCCCGCGAAGCACGGCGTCAACGTCGCCGACGTCTACCTCGTCGCGCGAGACGGCACGCTCGTGACGGCGGCCGGCGTCACCGCGCAGCTCGCGCCCGGCAGCGGCGAGGGGGCGCAGTCGATCGCGATCTCGCCGGCCGAGCCGGGACACTACGTCGCCAGCGAGGTGTCGATCCCGTACGCCGGCAAGTGGGTGTTGCGGTTGTCCGTACGGACGTCCGGATCCGGGGACGTGCCGGTGCAGATCCGGTTCCGGGCGCACTGAGGTGGTGGGCATGAGGACGGCTACGTGGATCGCCGCGGCGGCAGTGGCGGGTGCCGTCGTCGCCGGATGCACCGGGCACGGCCACGCGGCGCCCAAGGTTCTGCCGCCGTTCACGGTGCGGTCCGTGCAGTCCGGGTTCATCACCGCGCACGACCTCGGCGACGGCGCGATCCAGTTCGCCGACACCGGTCATGGCGCGCACATCGTCTACACGCCACCGGACAGCATCCCGACCTGCCCGTACGTGCAGCGTGCCGACGACGTCACGGTCGCCGTGCAACCAGCCGTCGAGCTGCCCGGCGGCAACTCGACCGGACGCATCATCGTCGGCCCGCGCGACGCGAGCCGCACGCCGCTGCCGGTCGTGACGCAGGGCGCGGTCGTGTTCAAGAACGACACCCTCGCGGTGGTCGGGATGAAGGCGGTGCAGGCCGAGTCGGCGAAGTGCCCGGCAGCGTTCACCATCCTCGGCGGGCCGCCGGTGATCATCGGCGACTACAAGGTCAACCAGCGGCCGTTCGAGCTCGCCGGCTGGCACGGCTTCGCCCAGCAGCTGGCGCATACGTTCCCGCCGGGCATGGACGACCCGACCTATGACGACCTGGTGACCGTCGTCGTGCAGAAGGCGAACGTGATTCTCTACGTCGGTTTCGAGCAGACCAAGCAGACCGGTGAGCGTGCCGACTCGAGCAGCCGCGTCCGGGCGGCGATGAAGGTGGCGCTCAGCCGGCTCGGCTGAGCGCTCCCGTTCAACTGGTCGTGTCAAGCCAGCAGCACGAGTTCCGGCTCAGTGCGACGTGGCAGGTCACGAATGCTGCCCGTCGGAGAGAATCACCGACGCCGCCCGGTTTCCTGTCGGGTACGACCGCTAGCGAACCCCAGGAGCGATGCACGAGTTCGACCACGCATAGGAATTGATGCGCCTTGGCCGCACAATGAACCGGTCGACGGACGAGGGGGAACAAGCCAGATGAACGCGACGCACGATGACTTGCAGCGATCGGCTGCGGATCACTTGATGCTGCACTTCTCGAAGCAGCGGCTGGACGACCTGCTGGTGCTCGAGCGCGGGGACGGACCGTATGTGTTCGATACCCAGGGCCGGCGGTACATCGACGCATTGTCGAGCCTGTTCTGCGCCCAATTGGGGTATTCCTACGGCGAGGAGATGGCCGCCGCGGCCGGGGCCCAGCTGACACGGTTGGCGTTCAACACGAACTGGGCGACAGCGCATCCTCCTGCGATCGAGCTTGCCGAGCGGCTGACCGGACTGGCGCCCGCCGGGTTGACGCGGGCGTTCTTCACCAACGGTGGTTCGGAATCGGTTGAAGCGGCGTGGAAGCTGGTCCGTGAGCACTATCTGGCGATCGGGCAGCCGCAGCGCACCAAAGCGATCGCTCGCAAGGTCGCCTACCACGGCGTCACGCTCGGCGCCCTGTCGTTCACCGGGTTGCCGCGGTTCAAGGACGACTTCGGCAGCGCACCGATCGACGTGACACATGTTTCCAACACCAACGCGTTCCGTGCACCGGACGGCGCCGACGCGGACGCGTTCTGTGCGCGGCTGCTCGCCGAGGTCGAGGACGCCATCGTGGCAGCCGGCCCCGAGGAGGTCGCGCTGATCATCGCCGAGCCGGTACAGAATGCCGGGGGCTGCCTGACGCCACCGCCGGGGTACTGGCACGGGTTGCGGGATCTGGCTGACCGCTACGGCATCCTGCTGATGGCCGATGAGGTGATCACGGGATGTGGCCGGTTGGGGGAGTGGTTCGGCATAGCCCGCGAGGGCATCACTCCCGACCTGGTGAGCCTGGCCAAGGGGCTCACGTCGGCCTACGCGCCGATGGGCGCCGTGCTCGCAACCGACCGCGTGGTGACGCCGCTGATCGACGGCGGACGCGTGTTGCGGCACGGGATTACCTTCGGCGGCCATCCGGTCAGTGCGGCGATCGCTCTGCGCAATATGGAGATCTTCGAGCGTGACGGCGTGCTGGACAATGTGCGTGCCCTGGAGGCACACCTGCAGAAACGAATGCAGGAACTGATGGCGTTGCCGATCGTCGGCGACGTGCGCGGCGCCGGGTTCTTCTGGGCAGTCGAACTCGTGAAAGACGACGCGAACACCCGCTTCGACCAGGACGAGCGTGACCGATTGGTGCGCGGATTCCTTCCCAGGCGGCTCCTCGACGCAGGCATCATCACCCGCGCTGACGACCGTGGAGACAGCGTGCTGCAGATCGCCCCACCGCTGATTTGCGATCAGGACGTCCTCGATCACATCGTCGACGGCCTCGGCGACGTTCTCGTCGACGCTGGAGCGCACATGGGCATGACCTCAACGCTCCGATGAGGTCAGACTGAATGCCCAGGCCGCAAAGGGTTGTCGAGCTCGCCGCGTCTCGCGCGGTCGGTATCTCGCCGTTTCTTCTACTGTCTATCCGCGCCCACGACGCTGCTGCTGACGACGAGTACGCAGCAATGAGGAGATTCAGCGGCCTGGACGAGTCTGCGTTGCACCGGATCCGCTTGGATCGCGAGTCGCTGGGCAGCGTCGAACTCGACGACTGGTCCGGAGTCATCCTGGGCGGCGGGCCGTACAACTTCAGCGACACGTCCACGGACAAGTCCGCTGACCAGCGCCGAGCCGAAACCGAATTGCTCGCGTTGCTGGACGAGATCGTCGCCCGCGACTTTCCGTTCCTCGGCTGCTGTTACGGAATCGGCGCCCTCGGCGCGCATATCGGCGCGACCGTTGACCGGACCTTTGCCGAACCGATCGGATCGGTGCCCGTATCGCTCACCACTGTCGGGCGCGCCGACCCCCTGCTAGCGGATCTGCCCGACGTGTTCGAGGCATTCGTCGGCCACAAGGAGGCGATCAGCCAGCTACCGCCCGACGCGGTGTTGCTGGCGACTTCGCCCACCTGCCCGGTGCAGGCTTTTCGGGTGGGCCGCAATGTCTACGCGACACAGTTTCATCCCGAGTTGGACGTTGCCGGAATCTGCACGCGGATCGAGATCTACAAGCACGACGGGTATTTCGACCCCGGCGCTGCCGACTCACTGAAGTCAGCGATGCTGCAGTGCGAGGTCGTGCACCCGCCGGCCATCATGCGTAGCTTCGTCCGGCGATTTGCGGTACCGACGTGAAAGCGCCTGCGATCAGTAGACCTGTACGCCGTAGGCAGACAGCGCCGCGGTCACCGGCTGGAAGAACGTCGTCCCGCCGGACGAGCAGTTACCGCTGCCACCTGAAGTGAGGCCGACCGCGGCCGTGCTGTCGTAGAGCGGGCCACCGCTGTCGCCCGGCTCGGCACAGACGTTCGTCTGGATGAGTCCGCGGACGGTGCCGCCGCCGGAGTAATGCACCGTCACGTTCAGCGCGGTGACCGTGCCGCTGTGGGTGCCGGTCGTGCTGCCTCGGCGCGTGACCGACTCGCCGACGAAGGCGTTGGCCGCATGGGTGATTTCCTGGCTGCCCACGGTGCCCGGGTAGTTGGTGAACGACGGGTCGTACTGGACGAGCGCATAGTCCTTGCCCGGGAACGTGGCGCCGACAGTGTTACCGAGGAACGTGCTGTGGTTGGCGGAGGTCCACCATTGCGGCTCGGCCTTGCCGCAGTGGCCCGCCGTCAGGAAGTAGTGGGTCGAGCCGGCGAGGACGTTGAAGCCGAGCGAGCAGCGGTACCTCGAGCCGTAGATCGCGTCACCGCCGGAGATGTCGAGGTGGAACGTCCCGGCTACGGTTTGCAACCTCGCGGTACCACCGAGGCGCTGGACGGCCGCACGGACCGCTGCCAAGTGGCTTCCGGTAATGGTGCGGTCGACGGAGACCACGACCTGCTTCGTCGCCGCGTCGACGCCCCACGCGGTGCCCGCGAACGCGACCGACCGGTCCAGGCTCTGCATCGCCGCGGCCAAGCGCGCGTCGCTGCCAGCGCCGGAGTTAGCCCCGGCGGGCGATGCCGCCACAGCCGCGGCCGAAGTCAGGCCGACCGCCGCAACGACGATCGCCGCGCCACGGAAAGAGAGTCGGGTGAACCTCATGACAGCCTCCTGGGTGATCGCAGCAGCCGTGATTCGTGGTGCAACGTTGGTACAGGCTGATCCAGGATGACCC
>DASXRA010000160.1:0-4519 GCA_036506855.1 Jatrophihabitantaceae bacterium | reverse complement strand
GGGTCAGCCTGCGGGTCGGGCCGGAAGGCTCGATCCGATTGCGCGCAGTCGGCCCGGCTGCGGACGGTCGTGGGTCGCCAGGTGGCCCCCAACGCGGCGGCCGGCATACCCGCCTGCCCTCAGGCGTGTTCGCGCTGGTGGCCCTCGGCCAGCCGGGCAAGGGCGTCGCGGTCGATGCTCGCGGCACTTGCCTCCGCGACTCTGACCGCGGTGACCGCGGTCAGAGTCGCGGTGCGCCGCCCGCCCCCCAGGACGGCGTGCTCGCCGAGTACGGCACCGGGCCCGACGTCGCCGACGGGCCGGCCGTCCACGGCGATGTCGATGACCCCGTCGAGGACGAGGTAGAGCGAATCACCGGCAGAGCCTTGCTCGGCCAGCACGGCACCGGCCTTGAGCTTGCGAATCGCGGGCTTCTCGGCGCCGCGCATCAGCAAGTGCGACAGCTCGCGTTCGAGCTCGGTCTCGGCGGCCGTCACGACGACCTCGGAGTCCTCGTCGCCCCACGGCGTCTTTCGCCATGACGGTTGGCCGAGCCAGCTCGACCAGTCGGCGACTCCGGCCTTCAGCGCCAGCTGGTTGTTCTCGTCGTAGACCCAGTGGCGCGGGAACGGGCTCGCTCCCGCCAGCTTCACCTCGGTGCGGCCCGCCGCGTGCAGGGTGAGCGCCAGCGTCGTCCAGACCAGAGGCGGCTGGAGCCGGAAGAACGGCGGCCGTGAGATCTTCCTCGGCAGCGGCAGCGCCGTGCGCCCGCCGCAGGTCTGGGTGAAGCGCACCCATCCGTCACCGACCTCGGGCTTGCCTTGCAGGTCGGGCATCGGCAGGCCGGCGAACGTGGCGTCCAGCGATCCCATCCGCACCGTCGTGGCGCCCATGACGATGCCGCCGCCCTGGCCGCACTCGACGGCGCGGCCCTCGTCGAACTCGGCCCAGGCGTGCAGCCGGTTGGCGAAGCGGAACGCGTCCTCGTCGCGCAGCCGCTCCAGATCGTCGATCGTCCCCGGAGGCGGCGCGTCGTAGTGGCTGAGCCCGGTCGCGAACGTCGCGCGCATCGGCCCGCTGACCGCCTCGGACGGGATCCAGGACAGTGAAGTGACGGTTGACTCGATTCGCATGGCGGTGACGCTACGCGGGAATCGGCTCACGTCAGAGGGCGTGAACCTGCCGAATCGAGGGTGTGCCAGCACCCTGGTGGATCTCGTCCTGGCCACCCTTGCCTAGTGCGCCCTGACCGGGCCCAATTAACGCGTGAAGCCGATCACCGTCTTGCTGGCCGACGACAACCTCATCGTCCGCGAGGGGGTCCGCGCGCTGTTGAGCCGCGACCCGGACGTCGAGGTTGTGGGCGTTGCGGGCGATTATGACGAGCTGGTCAGCCGCGCCGTGGAGCTTCGTCCGCAGGTCCTCGTCACCGATATCCGGATGCCGCCGACGTTCCAGGACGAAGGGATCGAGGGTGCCAAAGAGGTGCGCAAACGGCTGCCCGGCACGGGCGTGGTGGTGTTGAGCCAGTACGACAGCCCCGACTACGCCGTGCAACTGCTCGCCGATGGGGCCGCCGGGTACGCGTACCTGCTCAAAGACCGGGTGGCCGACTCCGACCGCCTCGCGCGCGCCATCCGCGACGTCGCGACCGGCGGTTCGATGCTCGACCCCGAGATCGTCGCGGCACTCGTGTCGCCGGCTCGCGAGGACGGGACGCTGAGCGAGGACCAGGAGGATCTGCTGCGCCAGGTCGCGGAGGGGCGCCCGGTCAAGGCGATCGCGACGTCGCGCCGGCAGACCGCGGAGGCGGTGAACGATGCCGTCGAGGCGCTGTTCCTCAACATCGCCCGCGGGGCGAGCGCCGGGCAGGACGACGCGCTGCGCCGGTTGCGCATGCTGCATGCCGCCATCCTGGAGCGCGAGGAGCAGGGCGAGACGCTCTCGCGGCTGCTGCCCGGCGGGCTCGCGGAGAAGCTGCGCACGGACCGGGGCGCCGTCGATCGCACCGAGCGGCTCGTCGTCACCGTGCTGATGTCCGACGTGCGCGGTTACTCCGGTATCGCCGAGCGCTCTGATCCCGCGATCTTGGCAGGACAGCTGAACGCGCACCGCCAGGCAATGAATGCTGCGATCCTTTCCGAGGGAGGGACGGTCATGCAGTACGTGGGGGATGCCGTGATGGCGGTGTTCGGGGCACCGGATCCGCAACCGGATCATGCGTCGTGCGCGGTCCGCGCTGCCGTGGCCATGCACGAGCGGCAACGCGACCTCGACGCGACCTGGGCCGAGCAGGGCCTGTCGGCATTCGGGCTCGGCATCGGCCTGTCGACCGGCGAGGTGGCCGCCGCACTGCTCGGCAGCGAGGAGCGGCTCGAGTACACGCTGGTCGGCGACACGGTCAACCTCGCCCAGCGGCTGCAAGATCTGGCGCGTCCCGCGGGTACGACCGTCGTCGCCGAGGCAACCGTCCAGGCAGCGGATCGCCGGTTGTGGGACTGGGAGCCGCTCGGCGAACGCCACGTCAAGGGGCGCACGTCGCCCGTCGTCGCGTACCGCCTCGCGGTGCCGGCGCTGGCCGCCACGGAGGTAGCACGATGACGCTGCTGGATATCGACGAGCTCTCTGCGCCGGAGCCGACGAACGCCGTCCGGGTGCGCGGCGCCCGGCGGACGTTCACCGCGGAGCTGGCGCCGGTACGTGCCCTGCGCGGCGTCGATCTCGACATCGCACCAGGAGAGTTCGTCGCCGTCACCGGCCCGTCCGGTTGCGGCAAGTCGACCCTGCTCAACGCGATCGCCGGACTGGACCGGCTCGACGAGGGGACGATCGAGGTCGCCGGCCAGCAGGTCGACGGCCGCGACGAGGACTGGCTTGCGCGCTTCCGGCGGCACCACGTCGGCATCGTCTTCCAGTTCTTCAACCTGCTCGACGGCGTGAGCGCGATCGACAACATCGTGCTGCCGGCGGTGCTGGGTGGCATGCGCCGCAAGGCAGCCGAGTCGCGAGCCCGTGACCTGCTCGACCTGCTGGGGCTGGGAGATCGCACCGAGCAGGTGCCGGCCGTGCTCTCCGGTGGCCAGCGGCAACGCCTGGCGATCGCGCGCGCACTCGTGAACGAGCCGACGCTGCTGCTCGCCGACGAGCCGACCGGCGCGCTCGACAGCGACGGCGGCCTCGAGGTTCTCGAACTGTTCCGACGGCTGCACGACGGTGGTCAGACGATCGTGATGGTCACCCACTCGCTCGACGTGGCCGCAGGGGCGGACCGCCAGTTGCAGATGCGCGACGGGCAGGTCGTCACCGCCGACGTCGTTGTCGGGCCGGTGCCGTGAGGGCCGTCCTCGCCTCGCTGCGGCTGGACGTACGCCGCCACTGGCGTTCGCTCACGGTGCTGGCACTGCTGATCGGCATCGCCGGCGCGACGGTCATGGCCGCCCTGGCCGGAGCTCGCAGAGGTGCCAGCGTGCAGGATCGGCTGAACGCGCGCACTCTGCCGTCGACTGCCGTCGTCCTGGCGAACACGCCGGGCTTCGACTGGGGCCCGATCCGCGCCCTGCCGGAGGTCGAGGCGTCGTCTCTGTTCGTGGTGGATTACACGATGTCGACCGAGGGCGTCCCGGGCGAGAATGTCGGCTTCCCGTACACCGACGACGAGTTCATGCACACCCTCGAGAAGCCGGTGATCTTCAAAGGGCGGCTGTACGACTCGACCCGGGCGGACGAGGCCGTCGTGAGCCGCAAGTTCGTCTCCCACTTCCACAAGGGCATCGGCGACACCGTGGTGCTCATCCTGGCTACGCCGAAGGAGATCGCCGAGCAGGAGGGATCCGGACCGGGCGGTGCGTACACCGGGCCGCGCGTCACCGTCCGAATCGTCGGTGTGGGCGAGACGTCGACGGCGTGGGGCGGCGTCGACCAGCCCGGAGGCACCGGCGGGCTGCAGCCCTCGCCGGGGCTGTACGCGCGCTACCCCGAGAACATCGTCGGCGCCCCCGGCACGAAGAATCAGAACTACGTCAACGCGCTGGTGCGCCTGCGCGGCGGCGAGGCAGCGATTCAGCAGCTCCGCAACGACATCGTCCGCATCACCGGACGCTCGGACATCGAAGTCACGAACCTGGCCGCGGAACAGCGCGTGGCTCAGCACCACGTCGCGTTCGAGTCCCGCTGCCTCGTCGCATTCGCGGCCGCCGCGTTCGTCGCGGCGCTGTTCCTCGTCGGCCAGGCGATCGTCCGCTATGCCGCGGCGAGCACCGAGGAACTGCGGACGCTGCGCGCCCTCGGCATGACGCCACGCCAGGCGATCGCGACGGCTGCTGCCGGGCCGGCTATCGCCGGACTGGCCGGCGCCAGCCTCGGCGTCGCAGGTGCCGTCCTCGCCTCGCGCTGGCTCCCCTTCGGTATGGCCGGCCTGATCGAGCCGTCGCCCGGTGTGTCCATCGACTGGGTGGTGCTCGGCCCCGGGCTGGCCGTCGTGGCGCTCCTGGTCGCCGCCGGGGCAGCGGGCGCGGCGTGGCTCGCGCTCGGTGCCGCCCGG
>DASXRA010000159.1:0-2166 GCA_036506855.1 Jatrophihabitantaceae bacterium | reverse complement strand
ACCTTGGGGTAGACGTGGCACTCGGTCGCGACCGCGACGACCGGGACACCCTCCTCGACGAGCGCGATCGGCCCGTGCTTGAGCTCGCCGGCGGGGTAACCCTCCGCGTGCACGTACGACAGCTCCTTCAGCTTCAGCGCGCCCTCGAGCGCGGCCGGGTAGCCGGTGTGCCGACCGATGAACAGGACATCGGGGGCCTCGTGGATCTCGTTGGCGATGCCGAGGATCTGCTCCGACAGCGAGAGCGTGCGTCGAACCTGGCCCGGGAGCTCGCGCATCCGGGTCACGATTTCGCCGACCTCCACCGGGAACATCGCGCCGCGGATCTGCGCGAGGTACAGCGCGACCAGGTGCAGGGCCGCCATCTGCGTCGCGAACGTCTTCGTCGCCGCCACGCAGATCTCGGGGCCTGCGTGCGTGTACATCACGGCGTCGGACTCGCGCGGAATCTGCGCACCGTTCGTGTTGCAGATCGCGAGCACCTTGGCCTTCTGGTCGCGCGCATGGCGCACGGCCTCGAGCGTGTCGGCCGTCTCGCCGGACTGGCTGATCGCCACGACCAGGGTCTGCCGGTCGAGCACGGGGTCGCGGTAGCGGAACTCCGAGGCCATCTCGACCTCGACCGGAACCCGCGTCCAGTGCTCGATCGCGTACTTGGCGATCAGCCCCGAGTGGAACGCGGTGCCGCAGCCGACCACGAACACCTTGTCGATCTCGCGCAGATCCTGGCGATCGAGGCGCAGCTCGTCCAGCACGATCTGCCCACCGGTCAGGTGCCCGCGCAGGGTGTTCGCGACGGCAGTCGGTTGCTCCTGGATCTCCTTGAGCATGAAGTAGTCGAAGCCGCCCTTCTCGGCGGCGGCGAGATCCCAGTCGATGTGGAAGTGCTTGCCGCCGACGGGGTTGCCGGCGAAGTCGGTAATGGTGAAGCCGTCGGCCCGGATCTCGACGACCTGGTCCTGCCCGAGCTCGACCGCATCGCGGGTGTACGCGATGAACGCGGCAACGTCGCTGCCGAGGAACATCTCGCCGTCGCCGACGCCGACCACCAGCGGCGAGTTGCGGCGGGCGGCCACGACGACATCAGGCTGGTCGGCGTCGACGATCACCAGGGTGAACGCACCGTCCAGGCGACGGCACGCCGCGCGCAGCGCGTCGGCCAGGCTGCCGCCTGACTCGCGCAGCTGCTTCGCGACGAGGTGCGCGACCACTTCGGTATCGGTGTCGCTGGCGAACTCGACGCCGTCGCCTTCGAGTTCGGCATGCAGGACGCCGTGGTTCTCGATGATGCCGTTGTGGACGACCGCGACGCGTCCGGTCGCATCGGTGTGCGGGTGGGCATTTCGGTCGTTCGGGGCGCCGTGGGTGGCCCACCGCGTGTGCCCCATGCCGGTCGTGCCGGCGATGGTGCGACCGGTCAGCTCCTTGTCGAGGTTCTCGATTCGCCCGGCCTTCTTGGCGACCTGCAGCGGGCCGTCGCCGCCGATGATCGCTATGCCCGCCGAGTCGTACCCCCGGTATTCCAACCGGCGCAGGCCCTCGACCACGACGTCAAGTGCCTGCCGGGGACCGACGTAACCCACGATGCCGCACACCCGTCGCAGCCTACGGGAGCCGATCAGCCCCCGCTCGGCGTCGGGCTCGGTGACCCGTCCGGTGGGGGCGAGGTGGTCGGCGTCGGGAACGTCGCCGTCGGGGCGGGCGTCGTCGGCGTGGCGCTGCTCGGGGGCGCGCTGGCCGTCGCGGGCGCTGTAGTGGACGGATAGGACGGCGTGGTGCTGGCCGGTGTCGTCGCCGAGCTCGAGGTGCTCGACTGCGATGGGGCCGGGGTCGTCGGCGTGGTGGGCGACTTGTGGCTGCCACCGAACAGGCTCGTCCCGCTGCCGGAGTGGTCGTGAACGATGCTGTGCAGTGGTCGGCCGGCGGCAATCTCGACGCCCGTGACAATGGCAGCGACGATCATGAACAGCCCGGCCGCGCCGACGGCGACACGCTGCCACGGGATCGCGAGGCGGGGTGATGGTGGGCTCGCAGCCGTCGTATCGCCCAGCGACGGGTCTGCTACCGCCTTCGACACCGTGCCGAGGGTGGGCAGCGGCACGACTGAGCGCACACGTTCCCGGGTGCGCTGAATCGAGTGGCTGTAGAGCGTGTTTCCGATCACGG
>DASXRA010000158.1:0-7169 GCA_036506855.1 Jatrophihabitantaceae bacterium | reverse complement strand
ATCTCGCAATGGTTGCCGGACAGCAGCACCGGCGGCACGTCCAGGCCCCGCCAGGAGGCCGGCTTGGTGTAGGCGGGCGCCTCGAGCAGGCCGTCGCTGAACGAATCCTGCGCGGCGGAGTCGGCATTGCCCAGGACGCCGGGCAGCAGCCGGGTGATCGCCTCGACCATGACCAGCACGGCTGCCTCGCCGCCGGACAGGACGTAATCGCCGACGCTCACCTCGTCGACCCGCATGTTCCGGGCGGCGTAGTCGGCCACCCGGGCATCGATGCCCTCATAACGCCCACAGGCGAACACCAGCCAAGGCTCGGCGGCCAGCTCGTGCGCCACGGACTGCGTGAACGGGCGACCGGCGGGCGACGGGATCAGCAGCCGCGGCCCGGGAGCGGTCCCGGCCGGGACGATCTCGTCGAGGGCGCGTCCCCACGGCTCGGCGAGCATCACCATGCCGGGCCCGCCGCCGTACGGGGTGTCGTCGACGGTGCGATGCACGTCGTCGGTCCATCGGCGCAGGTCGTGCACTCCGAGGACGACCTGGCCGCGCTCGATCGCCTTGCCGAGCAACGCCTGGCGCAGTGGCGCGAGGTAGTCGGGAAAGATCGTGACGACGTCGATCCTCATCTTCGGACCTCCTTCCCGCCCCGAGGGGTGGGTCGTCGGCCCGAGCGCGCCGTCGGCGCGCGGGTCTGATTCGCTCCGCAAGCGTCGCTCATAAGTCGAGCAGCCCCTCGGGCGGGTCGATGACGACTTTCCCACCCGCGACATCCACCGACGGGACCATCGCCGCGAGAAACGGCACGAGCCGCTCCTGGCCGTCGACCTCGATGACCAGGTAGTCGGCGGCCGGGGCATGGACGACGTCGCGGACCGGGCCGAGCACGCGGCCGTCGACGGTGGCGGCGGCGAGCCCGATCAGGTCGGTGTCGTAGAAGTCGTCCGGGTCGTCGAGATCCGGGCGATCGGCAGCCGGGATGAGCAGATCCGTGCCGCGCAAGGCCTCGGCGCCCGACCGATCGACGACACCGGCGAACCGCACGACCAGGCGCTTGCCCTGCCAGCGCGACGACTCGACGGTGAGCGGCCCGGCGTCGCCCGGCTCGGCGTCGCCCGGCTCGGCCACGAGCACGGCACCGGGCGCGAACCGCTCGTCGGGCTGGTCGGTGAACGGCGCGACGATGACCTCGCCGCGCAGGCCGTGCGCAGGACCGATCCGGCCCACTGCGACCAAGTCGCCGTCTGCGCCGGGCACGGCAGAACTCAGCGCTGGTCGACGTCGATCACGTCGACCCGGATGCCCTTGCCGCCCACGCCGTTGATGACCTGCCGCAATGCCTTTGCGGTGCGGCCACTGCGCCCGATCACCCGGCCGAGGTCGTCCGGGTGAACCCTGATTTCCAAGCGTGGGCCGCGACGGTTGTTGACCATGTCGACGCGCACGTCGTCAGGGTGGTCGACGATGCCGCGAACGAGATGCTCGAGGGCTTCCTCGAGCACGTCAGCTCTCCGTGCTTGCCGAGGCGTCTGGACTTTCAGTCGGCGCGCCGCCTTCCGCAGCGTCGGCTGCAGGGGTCGCGGACTCGTCGGCCGGAGTCGCGGACTCGGCTGCCTTCGCCGTCGACTTGGCCGCCTTTGCCGGCCGCTTCTTCGGCGCCGTCGTCGCCTCGCCGGCGGGCTCTCCGGAGATCTCGGCGAGCGCGGCGTTGAAGCGCTCCTGCTTGTCCGGCTTCGCCGCGGGGTACCGGAGCGGCTCGGGTGCCGGCAGGCCCTTGAACTTCTGCCAGTCGCCGGTCGCCTTCATGATCGCGGTGACGGCCTCGGTCGGCTGTGCTCCGACGCCGAGCCAGTACGCCGCGCGCTCGCCGTCGAGCCTGATCAGCGACGGGTCGCTCTTCGGGTGGTACTCGCCGATCGTCTCGATGGCCCGGCCGTCACGCTTCGTGCGGGCGTCGGCGACGACGATGCGGTAGTGCGGCTCGCGCATCTTGCCTCGACGCATGAGCTTGATCTTGGTGGCCACGGGTGTGTGTACTCCAGAGGTTGCAGGGTGGACGCGAAGCATCCACGGTGGGTTCGTGGGATGCGAGCGTTCGGGTGGACTGACCGGAAAGCGGTGAGAGGGGCCGCGATCAAGTCGGTACTCAACCGGTAATTGTGCCACGCCGGCAAGACTGCGCCGAATTGCGCCGGCCGGACCGCTCATGGCCGACCCGGATCGTCCGCGCCCAAACCCGTTGCCGACAAAAAGGTGTCGGCCCCTCGAAGTATGAGTTCGAGGGGCCGACGTTCGACCTGAGCACCTGACGTCTCGCGGTCTTCCCGGAACTTCCACCGACTCACGCGTCGTCAGCCGCGCTGCTCATCGGGTCTCCCCGTCGAGCTTGAAGCCTGCTTTCGTTCCGATCCCGCCTTGCCTCTCGGCTCGGCGTAGCGCAATGTCTACTCGCTCGTCACCGGCTATGCAAGGCGAGTTTGCAAGATCTTCTCCCGCGGTTGCGAACAAGATCGAATCCGTTCGTCCGGGGCGCGGCGAACTGGCTACTCGTTCGTTACCGCCTGCGAGAGAGCGATTGCACTATCTTTACCTCGGCCCGTAATAACACCTTGCCCCCGCCCTGAGGGTCGCATCGGCAGCCGGAACTAGACTGCCCGCCAAGCTGGCAGGAGGTGCCGCACGTGGTCGGGATCGATCGCGCTGCCGTGCGGCCGCCGACCCTCGAGGTGGTGGCTGCGCGAGCCGGCGTCTCCCGGGCGACCGCCAGCCGTGTGCTGCGCGGGGCGAGCAACGTCAGCCAGGAGGCGCGCGACGCGGTCGTCCAGGCTGCGCACGACATCGGCTACACCCCCAATCGAGCGGCGCGCTCCCTGGTGACGCGGCGCAGCGACTCGGTCGCGTTCCTCGTCGCCGAGAGCGAGGACCGCCTCTTCGGTGACCCCTACTTCCTCTCCATGCTGCGCGGTGCACAGATCGAGATCGCCGCATCCGGACTGCAGTTGCTCTTCGTGATCGCCTCGACGGCTGCCGAGTCCGAGCAGTTCAAGCACTACGCCGCCGGCGGGCACGTCGACGGCGTGCTGCTGATCTCGCTGCACGGCGACGATCAGTTGCCCCAGGCACTGGAGCGACTCGGCGTGCCGACGGTGCTCAACGGCCGGCCACTGTCCGACGACCCGTCGCTGTGTTACGTCGACTCCGACAACGTGGCCGGAGGCGCCGCCGCGACCGAAGTGCTCATCGCCCGGGGTGCGCGCCATATCGCGACGATCACCGGCCCGCAGGACATGGGTGTCGGGCAGGATCGCCTGGCAGGCTACGTTGCGGCACTGCGCCGAGTCGGGCGCGCGCCGTTCGAGCGGCTCATCGCGCCGGGCGACTTCACGGTGGACGGCGGGACGCGTGCCATGCACCGCCTGCTCACTGCCAGCCCGGACGTCGACGCCGTATTCGCCGCGTCGGACCTGATGGCGATCGGCGCGATGCGCGCGATCGAGGAATCCGGCCGGCGGATTCCCGACGACGTCGCGGTCGTCGGATTCGACGACGTCCGCGAGGCGTCTTTGACGGCGCCGCCGCTCACCACCGTCCGCCAGCCGATCGGTGACCTCGGGCGCACGATGGCCCACCTGCTGCTGCGCAGGCTCGACGGCGAGGATCCGCCGCGAGCCATGGTGCTGCCGGTCGAGGTCGTGCACCGAGAGAGCGCATAACCTGCCGATTCGGGAGACTGTCGTCTTGATGCAGCGCGCCTGGTACGCAATCGGACGCTAGCTCTTGACAGACGACGCGGCTGAGGCAGAGTCTGTCGTCGTCAGTGAGAGCGCTCCCACCCGAGGGCCGCCCAGCGTCGTGCGTACCTCACCAAGACCTCGTTCGGCGGCGGCGGCCACCCCTGCGTCGTCCCGCCGGACGAGTTCCTGGCCGGACGCTGGCGCTGGACCATTGGCCGGGTTCGGCGGGCGGTATGTTCCACGACAAGCGATCACCCTGCCCGGCACTGAGTCGGCGGGCCGGTTGTCGGCCGAACCAGGCAAGGAGCGATCAACCGATGACGACGACTGACTCGCAACCGGACGCGGCGCTGGCGCTGACGTTCCCGGCCGGGTTCGTGTGGGGTGCGGCCACCGCGTCCTACCAGATAGAGGGCGCGGCGACCGAGGACGGGCGCGGTCCGTCGATCTGGGACACCTACAGCCACACGCCCGGCAAGATCCAGGACGGTACGACCGGCGACGTCGCCACCGACCACTACCACCGCGTTGCCGAGGACGTCGCGCTGATGGCCGATCTGGGCCTCGCGGCGTACCGGTTCTCGATCGCATGGCCGCGTGTCGTGCCGAGCGGGTCCGGCGCGGTGAACCAGGCCGGCCTCGACTTCTACTCGCGGCTCGTCGACTCGTTGCTCGAACGGTCGATCAGCCCGGTGGCGACGCTGTACCACTGGGACCTGCCACAGCCGTTGCAGGACGTCGGCGGATGGACGAACCGCGACACCGCCGAGCGGTTCGCCGAGTACGCCGCGGTAGTCGCAGGTGCGCTCGGCGATCGCGTGTCGATGTTCACGACGCTGAACGAGCCGTTCTGCTCGGCCTTCCTCGGCTATAGCGCCGGCGTCCACGCACCCGGCATCACCGACAACGCGAGCGCGCTCGCAGCCGCGCACCACCTGCTGCTCGCACACGGACGCGGCGTCGCCGCAATCCGCGCCGCGGCGCCGTCCGCGCAGGCGTCCATCACGCTGAACCCGGCCTACCCGCGCCCCGCCACGCCCTCCGACGCCGACGCCGTTCGGCACGTCGACGCGATCGCGAACCGGATCTTCCTCGACCCGATCCGGCACGGGCGCTATCCGGCCGACCTGCTGGCCGACACCCAGCACATCACCGACTGGTCGTTCGTCCACGACGGCGACCTGCAGACGATTGCCGCGCCCATCGACACCCTCGGCGTGAACTACTACCGGCCCTCGCTCGTCGCGGCCGCGTCGGCGGACGCGCCGCTGTGGCCGGGCACGGATCTTGCCTACGAACTGCACGAGGACGGCCCACGCACCGCGATGGACTGGGTCGTCGTCCCGGAGACGTTCACCGAGGTTCTGCTCCGGCTGCACCGCGACTACCCCGGCCTGCCGCTGGTCGTCACCGAGAACGGCGCCGCGTACGACGACGTCGTCGACGAGTCCGGCGCGATCCACGACCACGATCGGATCGACTACCTGCGCGGGCACATCGCCGCGGTCCACTCGGCGATCGCGCAGGGCGCCGACGTGCGCGGCTACTTCGTCTGGACGCTGCTCGACAACTTCGAGTGGTCGTACGGCAACTCGAAGCGATTCGGCATCGTGCGGGTCGACTACGACACGCTGCAGCGGACGCCGAAGGACTCAGCCGCCTGGTACCGCAAGGTCATCGCCCACAACGCGGTGCCCGGCGTCAGCCAACGCTGACGCCGAGCTTCGCGGCAAGCGCCATCGCGTCGAACGGTGCACGCACCTTGGCGTCGTTGTCGAAGTAGACGTAGACGTCTCGGGGCGCGAGTTCGGTGATCACCGCGGCCCACTCGGTTAGCGCGGCGTCGTCGTAGCCGCTCGCATAGAGCTCCTCGGCACCGTGCAGGCGGAGGTAGCCGAAGTCGGCCGTAGCCTCGCGGATCGTCGGCCACCGCCCGCCGGCATCGGCGAGGACCGCCGCGACGCCGTGCTCGCGCAGCACCTCCGTGAACCGCTGCGTTTCGAAACTGGGATGCCGGGCCTCGATGGCATGACGCAGCGGGCGATCGGAGTCGACGCCGGTCCACGCACGGTCGGCGAGGCGGTCATCGTGCCGTCGCGCGAGGTAGGCGGCCTCTGCGGTCGTTCTCGGCAATCGGGAGAGGAACGCGTCCAGCAACTCGGCGTCGAACTGCAGCGTCGGCGGGAGCTGCCACAGCACCGGGCCGAGCTTCTCGCGCAACGCGAGCAGGCCGGAGGCGAAGAAGTTCGGCAGGACGGTCCCGCTCTCGCGCAGCCGCATCATGTGCGTGACGAATCGGGAGCCCTTGACCGCGAAGACGAACCCGTCCGGCGTCTGCTCGTACCAGGACCGATAGCTCTGCGGGCGCTGCAACGAGTAGAACGACCCGTTGATCTCGATCGAGTTGAGGCGGCTGGCGGCGTAGCGCAGCTCGTCGCGCTGCGGCAGACCCTTCGGGTAGAACTCGCCGCGCCACGGCGGATAGCGCCAGCCCGAGATGCCGATCCGGATCTTGCCCACGTGGAGGGACTCAGTAGGAGCGGCCGACGTATGCGACGAGGTCGGGCTCGGTATCGCTCTCGGGCACCGAGCCGTCCGCACGCTGCAGGCAGCGCACCGTGACCGCCGACTGGGCGAGCTTCGCCTCGCCCTCCTCGCCCAGCGTCGACCAGGCGATCTTCGCCCAGCCGTCGGCGGCGGCGGCGGCCGCATCGTCCACTGTGGACACTTCGGCGATGCGTGCATCGCGCGCTTCGCGGGCGGAGTCGAGCATCGCCTGCTGCTCGTCGATGAGCCGCCGCGCGATCTCGCCGCTCAGCTCGCCAAGCGCCACCGGCTGCTTGCCACCGGAGAGCCGCAGCGCCAGTGTCGCGACGCCGCCGTCGAGGTCGCGAGGGCCGAGCTCGACGCGCAGCGGGACGCCCTTGAGCTCCCAGTCGACGGCACGGCGGCCGAACGGGATGTCGGCGCGGTCGTCGACGACGACGCGAACGCCGGCGTCCCGCAACTCGGTGCCGATCTTGTGCACGGCGTCGACGACCTCGGGCTTGATAGCCATGACGACCACCTGCGTCGGTGCCAGCGCCGGCGGGACACGCAGGCCCGCGTCGTCGCCGTGCACCATGATCAGCCCGCCGACCATCCGCGCGGACGAGCCCCACGACGTCGTCCAGGCCAGCTCGCGAGCGCCGTCGCGCGAGGAGTACTCGATGTTGAACGCCTTCGCGAAGTTCTGCCCGAGCTCGTGCGACGTACCCATCTGCAGCGCCTTGCCGTCGAGCATCATCGCCTCGCAGGTCAGCGTGTTGATCGCACCGGCGAAACGCTCCTGCTTGGTCTTGCGGCCGACCACCACCGGGACCGCCAGCACGTCGACCATCAGGTCCTCGTAGGCCTCGTGCAGGATGCGCAGCGCGTAGTCGCGGGCCTCGTCATGGGTGG
>DASXRA010000157.1:0-8927 GCA_036506855.1 Jatrophihabitantaceae bacterium | reverse complement strand
GGCCGCGATGAAGCCGATCTCCACGGTTCCGCGCGCACTGTCCACTGTGGACACCGCGACGGGTGAGGCCGCGGTCGCGATCAACCAACGCTCGGACGTGTGCGCCGTGCCCGCCGCGGGCGTCGTGGCTGAGGCGATGGTCGCCCTCGTGCTCGCCGACGCCGCGCTGGAGAAGTTCGGCGGCGACTCGCTCGGCGAGACGCGCCGCAACGCCGCCGCCTACCTCGAGCGGCTGCGCGAACGGGGCCTGACGCCCGCACCAGCCGCGGAAGCCGAGCGCGCCCAGTGAGACGCGGAGTGATCACGCGGGGCCCGGTGCTCGTTCTCATCGGGCCTCCCGGCGTAGGCAAGAGCACGGTTGGCGCGATGGTGGCACGGCGTTTGGGTGTCGACTTCCACGACTTCGACGACGACATGCAGCAGGCGCACGGTATCGGTGCTGGCGACCTCGTTGTGGATCTCGGACGCGAGCGGTTCCAGCTGGCGGAGCGGGACTTGCTCGCTCGGGTGCTCCCAAACCGGAGCGGCGTGCTTGCGCTCGGCGGCGGGACGCCGACATCGCCGGGCGTCGCGGCGATGCTTGCAGACCTGCATGTGGTGTTTCTTGATGCCGACCTCGAACATCTGCTCGCGAGAGACGGCATCACGTCGCACCATCCATGGCTGATGCCTGAGCCCCGGGCGCGCCTTGAACAACTACTCACCGATCGTCGACCGATCTACGTGTCGGTGGCGAAGGCCGTAGTCAGCACAAGTGGTCGCCGGCTCGACGACATCGTCGGCGATGTGCTGGCCACGATGCCGGCTCCGATGACGCGTTCAGCCGACGTGTCGCCGTGACCAGCCCGGCCACGCGCATCCCGGTCGCGGGGGAGGCGCCCTACGAAGTCGTTGTCGGGCACGGCCTGCTCGGCGAGCTCGCGCCGTTACTGGCCGGTGCAGCGCGGGTCGCCGTGATCCACCCACCGACACTTCAGGTCACTGCCACGCGCGTCCGCGACGACCTGACCCGGCACGGCTTCGAGACGCATGCGATCAAGGTGCCCGACGGCGAGGCTGCCAAGACGCTGCACGTCGCGGGCTTCTGCTGGGACGTCCTGGGCCAGGCCGGATTCACCCGGTCGGACGCGATCGTCGGCCTCGGCGGGGGAGCGGCCACGGACCTCGCCGGATGGGTCGCCGCGGCGTGGCTGCGCGGCGTGCCCGTCGTGCATGTGCCGACCACGCTGGCGGGCATGGTCGACGCCGCGGTCGGTGGCAAGACCGGCATCAACATCGAGCGCGGTAAGAACCTGGTCGGCGCGTTTCACCCGCCGGCCGGCGTCCTGTGCGACCTGAACACCCTGCACACCCTGCCTCGTGACGATTACGTCGCCGGGCTGGCCGAGGTGGTCAAGTGCGGGTTCATCGCCGACCCGGCGATCCTCGGTCTGATCGAGGCCGACCCGCGCGCCGCCACCAACGCAGGCAATCCGGCCGAACGCGAACTGGTCGAACGGTCGGTTCGGGTCAAGGCGCATGTCGTCAGCGAGGATCTCACCGAGAAGGGGCTGCGCGAGATCCTCAACTACGGGCACACGCTGGGCCACGCCATCGAGCGCGCTGAGGGGTACCGGTGGCGGCACGGTGCGGCCGTCTCGGTCGGACTCGTGTACGCGGCCGCCGTTAGCCGCCGCCTCGGCCGCCTCGACGATGCGACGGCAGGGCGCCACCGGGCCGTGCTCGCGTCGCTCGGCCTGCCGACCTCGTACCGGCCGGACGCGTTCGACGCGCTGCTCGGCACGATGCGGATCGACAAGAAGGCTCGGGGCAACCGGCTGCGGTTCGTCGTGCTCGATGGACTCGCCCGGCCGTCCACTGTGGACGATCCTGATCCGGCGGTTCTGGCCGCCGCCTACTCGGAGGTATGCGGATGAGTGAGCCGCGTGTGCTCGTACTCAACGGCCCGAACCTCGGCCGTCTCGGCAGCCGCGAGCCGGTGATCTACGGCAACACGACCTACGCCGAGCTGGCCGCACTGTGCGTCAAGGCGGGCGACGAACTCGGCCTCGCGGTCGAGGTGCGCCAGACCGACCACGAGGGCGAGCTGCTCGAGTGGCTGCACGAGGCCGCCGACGCGGCCACCCCGGTCGTGCTCAACGCCGGCGCCTGGACGCACACGTCCGTCGCCGTGCGCGACGCGTGTGCTGCCCTCGTCGCCCCGCTCGTCGAGGTGCACATCACGAACGTGCACAAGCGCGAGGAGTTCCGGCACCACTCCTACGTCTCCGGCGTCGCGACGGGCGTCATCATGGGGCTCGGCGTCGAGGGATACGTGCTCGCGCTGTCCTGGCTGTCGTCGACGCTCGCCAGCGCCGGCGCCTGAGGCGCGTCGGGGTCGGTAGACTCGCGCGTTGGCCCGCAACGGGCAAATCTAGCTAGGAGACGAATACCACCGTGGCGACCACGAACGACCTGAAGAACGGGCTGGTGCTGAACCTCGACGGTCAGCTGTGGACCGTCGTCGAGTTCCAGCACGTCAAGCCCGGTAAGGGCGGTGCGTTCGTGCGTACGACGCTGAAGAACGTCATGTCCGGCAAGGTCGTCGACAAGACGTTCAACGCCGGCACCAAGGTCGACACCGCCAACGTCGACAAGCGCGACATGACCTACCTCTACAAGGAGGGCACCGACTTCGTCTTCATGGACGGCGAGACCTACGACCAGGTCCACGTACCCGCCGCGACGGTCGGTACCGGCGCCAACTACCTGCTCGACAACGCGACGGCGACGGTGGCAGTGCACGACGGCACGCCGCTCTACATCGAGTTGCCCACGAGCGTCGAGCTCCTCATCTCGCACACCGACACCGGCGTGCAGGGCGACCGCTCCACCGGCGGCACCAAGCCGGCGACGCTCGAGACCGGCGCCGAGATCCAGGTCCCGCTGTTCGTCACCACCGGCGAGAAGGTCAAGGTCGACACTCGCGACGGCCGCTATCTCGGCCGCATCAGCAGCTGACGATGGCCGCCCGAAGCAAGGCACGCAAGCGCGCCGTCGACCTGCTCTACGAATCCGACCTGCGCGGCACCGATGCGCTCGCGACGCTGACCGAGCGAGTCGAACTGCGCGACCCGCCGGTGAACGAATACGCGATCGACCTGGTCGAGGGCGTCGTCGCGCACCGCGCGCGCATCGACGAGATCCTCGCCGACTACGCCGAGGGATGGACGGTCGACCGCATGCCCGGAGTCGACCGCGCGGTGCTGCGCATCGGCGTGTTCGAGCTGCTCTGGCGCGACGACGTGCCGGACCCGGTCGTGATCGACGAGGCCGTCGAACTCGCCAAGTCGCTATCGACCGACGAGTCGCCGCGTTTCGTCAACGGCGTGCTGGGACGCGTGCTGCGCGACCAGCCGACGGTGACTGCGGCGGGTTAGCGGACCGGTCGAGCGTGGCCGGGGCCTGGTGATCGACGAGCGGCCGAAGCCGCGCCGGCGCGAGCTGGGTGGATCGATCCTTCCGGCGCGATCCGCTCGCTCTACGGCTCGCCGTCGAGGATCAACGAGTCGGGTGCGAGAACCTGCCAGCGCACCAGCTTCTCGGTGAGCCCCTCGACCGAGGTGTCGTACATGATCGCGAGCGAACGCAGATCCTCGGCGCGGATCGACAGCACCTTGTTGCCGTAGTCGCCCCGCTGGCGCTGGATCGCCGCGGCGAACCGGATGAGCGGCCCGGCCTCCTCGGACGGGATGGCCTGCAGGCGCTCGAGGTTCAGCACGATCTTCGACAGACCCGGGCCGGTGGCTACCTGCGGGTGCTCCTTGGGCAGCAGCTCGCCGACCGGCACGCCGTAGAACTCGGCCAGTTCGGCCAGGCGCTGCACCGACACAGCGCGATCGCCGCGCTCGTAGGAGCCGACGACCACCGCCTTCCAGCGTCCGCCCGACTTGCGTTCGACGCCGTGCAGCGAAAGGTGCTGCTGTGCTCTTATCCCCCGCAAGCGGGCACCCAATGCTTTGGCGTACTCGCGGTTTGGTGGTTCTTCGTCAGGTACGTTGTCCCCGGTCACGTTTTGGGTGTCCTCGTCCGTGGTGGCTTGGCTGAATGGGCCACCGCGACGGTAACCGCCAGTGATCGGCGCGTCAACAAGCACCGCGCCGAAACAGCCCGGTAAGCTCATCGGAAATCGACATCCTTTAAGGGCCCGTCCCGCGAGGCGGACAAGGAGGTCAGGCTTGCCCAGCGCTGCGCTGACGCCGAACGCACCCTCGGCGACCGTGCTCGACGCGCACGATCTCGCTCGCACCGTCGACCGCATCGCCCATCAGATCATCGAGCGGACAGCCAAGTCCGACGCTCCCGCCGCACTCGTCGGCATCCCGACGCGCGGCGTGCCACTTGCCCGCAGATTGGCCGATCGGATACGCGCCTTCGACGGCCCGGACATCCCGATCGGCTCACTGGACACCACGCTGTACCGCGATGATCTTCGGCTGCACGGCGTCCGGCCACTCGCCGAGACGATCGAGCCGCGGGGCGGGATCACCGACCGGTTGGTGATCCTTGTCGATGACGTCCTGTTCTCCGGACGGACGATCCGGGCGGCTCTGGACGCGATCCGCGACCTCGGCCGGCCCAGCGCCGTGCAACTTGCCGTGCTGGTCGACCGCGGTCACAGACAGTTACCGATCCGTGCCGACTACGTAGGGAAGAATCTACCCACATCCGTCGATCAGAACGTTCGGGTCATGCTGAGCGAGATTGACGGAAGCGATGCGGTGCTGCTAACCGGCCCGGTCGGCCAGGGAGGCGACAGCGAGTGAGCATCGTAGCGAGCGCCAGCGAGCGAGGAGCGGAGCGAGCGGCGAAGCCGACCAGTGATCAGAGGCGACAGCGAGTGACCAGGCGCGATCTGCTCTCGGCCGGCGACCTCAGCCGTGACGACGCCGTCGAGATTCTCGACACCGCCGAGCGGCTCGACCGCGCGCTGGCCGGGCGCGAGGTGAAGAAGCTGCCTCCGCTGCGCGGGCGCACGGTCGTCAACCTGTTCTACGAGGACTCGACGCGAACCAGGACGTCGTTCGAGCTGGCGGCCAAGCGCCTGTCGGCCGACGTCGTGAACTTCTCGGCCAAGGGCTCGAGCGTCTCCAAGGGCGAGTCGCTCAAGGACACCGCGCTCACGCTCGAGGCGATGGGCGCCGACGCCGTGGTGATCAGGCACTCCTACTCCGGCGCCGCGCACCGGCTCGCCGGCTGGGTGCACGGCAGCGTCATCAACGCGGGCGACGGCACGCACGAGCATCCGACGCAGGCGTTGCTCGACGCGTTCACGATGCGGCGGCGGCTGCGCGGTGGCACGGGCGATCTGGCCGGCCTGCGGGTGAGCGTCGTGGGCGACGTGCTGCACTCGCGGGTGGCCCGCTCGAACGTCCTGCTGTTGGCCACACTCGGAGCGAAGGTGACCCTGGTGGCCCCTCCGACATTGCTGCCCGTGGGCGTCGAGGAGTGGCCGGCACGGACGAGCTTCGACCTCGACGCCGAACTGCCCGATAGCGACGTAGTGATGATGCTGCGCGTGCAGCGCGAGCGCATGGCGGCGTCATACTTCCCGTCCGCCCGCGAGTACGCGCGGCGCTACGGCCTGGACGCCCGGCGCATGGCGATGCTCGGCGATCAGTCGATCGTGATGCATCCGGGCCCGATGAACCGGGGCATGGAGATCGCGGCCGAGGTGGCCGACGACCCGAAACGCTCGACGATCGTCGAGCAGGTGACCAACGGAGTGAGCGTGCGCATGGCCGTGCTGTACATGTTGCTCGGAGGAGGCGACAGCGAGTGAGCGTGCTGCTCCGGGGAGTCCGGCCGTACGGCGAGGCGCCGACCGACGTCCTGCTCCGCGACGGGGTGATCGCCGAGATCGGTGCCGGCCTGTCCGGCGACGACGTGATCGACGGCGACGGGCTCGTGCTGCTGCCCGGGCTCGTCGACCTGCACACTCACCTGCGTGAACCGGGCCGCGAGGACGCCGAAACGGTGCAGAGCGGTTCGGCCGCCGCGGCGCTCGGCGGCTACACGGCCGTGTTCGCGATGCCCAACACCGACCCTGCCGCCGACACCGCGGGCGTCGTCGAGCAGGTGTGGCGGCTGGGCCGCGAGGCAGGCCTGGTCGACGTGGCGCCGATCGGGGCGGTGACGGTCGGCCGGGCGGGCACGCACCTGGCGGAGCTGGGCGCGATGGCCGACTCGGCAGCACACGTCCGGGTGTTCAGTGACGACGGATTCTGCGTGGCCGACCCGGCGCTGATGCGGCGCGCGCTCGAGTACGTCCGGGCGTTCGACGGGGTGATCGCCCAGCACGCCGAGGAACCCCGGCTGACGGTCGGCGCGCAGCTGAACGAGGGCGTCGTGTCCGGACGCCTCGGGCTGACCGGCTGGCCTGCCGCCGCCGAGGAGGCGATCATCGCGCGCGACGCGCTGCTCGCCGGGCACGTGCACTCGCGGCTGCACGTCTGCCACGTGTCGACGGCCGGATCGGTCGAGATCCTGCGGTGGGCCAAGAGCAAGGGGTGGCAGGTCACGGCCGAGGTCACCCCGCACCACCTTGCGCTGACGGACGATCTTGCCGAGTCCTACGACCCGGTGTTCAAGGTCAACCCGCCGCTGCGCACGGCGCCCGACGTCGAGGCGCTGCGCGCGGGGCTGGCCGACGGCACGATCGACTGCGTTGCCACCGACCATGCGCCGCATGCCGTCGAGGACAAGGAGACCGAGTGGGGCGCGGCGCTGCCCGGCATGCTCGGCCTGCAGACCGCGCTCTCGGTGGTCATCGAGACGATGGTGGTTCCGGGCCGGCTGGATTGGCGCGGTGTTGCCGAGCGGATGAGCGTGGCGCCGGCCCGCATCGGCGGCCTCGCCGGGCACGGGCGTCCGATCGAGGAGGGCGAACCGGCAAACCTGGTGCTGGTCGACGCGGACGCGCGCTGGACCGTGTCGCCGACCGCGCTCGCGTCCAAGTCGCGCAACACGCCGTTCGCCGGGCGCACACTGCCAGGCCGGGTCGTCGCCACATTCCTGCGCGGCCGGGCAACCGTGCGCGACGGTGTGCTGACCGACGGTTTTGGCCGCCCAGCGTCAAATAGCCGCCCGGGCGGCCAAAACCGTGCAGGGGTGCTGGCGTGACGGCGATTCTCGTGTTGGAGGACGGCCGGACGTTCACCGGCGATGCGTACGGCGCGGTCGGCGAGTCGTTCGGCGAGGCCGTGTTCGCGACCGGCATGACCGGCTACCAGGAGACCCTGACCGACCCGTCGTACCACCGGCAGGTGGTCGTGCAGACCGCTCCGCACATCGGCAATACCGGCATCAATGACGAGGACGCCGAGTCGCGGCGCATCTGGGTCGCCGGCTACGTGGTGCGCGACCCTGCCCGGCGCGCGTCGTCCTGGCGGGCGCGGCGCTCGCTCGACGACGAGCTGCGCGCGCAGGGCGTCGTGGGCATCAGCGGCATCGACACCCGGGCGCTCACCAGGCATCTGCGCGAATGCGGCGCGATGCGCTGCGGCGTCTCGGCGACGGACCTCGACCGCGACTCGCTACTGCGACGCGTCCTGGACTCGCCGCCGATGGCCGGCGCCGACCTGAGCGCCGAGGTCAGCACCCGCGCGGCGTACACGGTCGAAGCGAGCGGCGAGCACCGGTTCACCGTTGCCGCACTGGACTACGGCATCAAGTCGATGACTCCGCACCGGATGGCCGAGCGCGGCATCACCACGCACGTCCTGCCGTCCACGTCGAGCCCGGACGAGGTCGTTGCCAGCGGAGCCGACGCGGTGTTCCTGGCCAACGGCCCGGGCGATCCCGCGACGGCGGACGACGCCGTGGCAACGGTGCGCGAGCTATTGCGCCGCGAGCTGCCCGTGTTCGGGATCTGCTTCGGCAACCAGGTGCTGGGCCGGGCGTTCGGGTTCGGCACGTACAAGCTCGGCTACGGCCACCGCGGCGTCAACCAGCCGGTGCAGGACCGCACGACGGGCAAGGTCGAGATCACCGCGCACAACCACGGCTTCGCGGTCGACGCCCCGCTCGGCGGCGCCGACACCGACTTCGGTACGGTCGAGGTCAGCCACATCTGCCTGAACGACAACGTGGTCGAGGGGCTACGTGCGCGTGACGTCCGGGCATTCAGCGTGCAGTACCACCCCGAGGCGGCGGCCGGTCCGCACGACGCGGCCTACCTGTTCGATCGGTTCGTCGAGCTCCTGGAAAAGGCCTAGATGCCACGACGCACCGACATCGAGCACATCCTGGTGATCGGCTCCGGGCCGATCGTCATCGGGCAGGCCTGCGAGTTCGACTACTCCGGCACCCAGGCCTGCCGCGTGCTGCGCGCCGAGGGCTTCCGGGTGAGCCTGATCAACTCAAACCCGGCGACGATCATGACCGATCCCGAGTTCGCCGACGCCACCTACATCGAGCCGCTGACCGCCGAGTTCGTCGAGAAGGTCATCGATGCCGAGCGACCCGACGCGCTGCTTCCCACGCTGGGCGGCCAGACCGCGCTGAACCTCGCCGTCGCGCTGCACGACAACGGCGTGCTCGGGCGGTACGGCGTCGAGCTGATCGGCGCCGACATCGAGGCGATCCGGCGCGGTGAGGACCGCCAGCGGTTCAAGGACATCGTCCGCTCGGTCGGCGCGGACGTTCCAGCGTCGCAGGTGTGCCACACACTCGACGAGGCGATCGCGTTCGCGGCCACGGTCGGCGACCGGGTGGTCGTCCGGCCGAGCTTCACGATGGGCGGGCTCGGCTCGGGGCTCGCCGGCACTGCCGACGACGTGCGCACGATGGTCGCGCGAGGGCTGGCGGCCAGCCCCGTGCGCGAGGTGCTGGTCGAGGAGTCCGTGCTCGGCTGGAAGGAGTTCGAGCTGGAGCTGATGCGCGATCGC
>DASXRA010000156.1:0-2960 GCA_036506855.1 Jatrophihabitantaceae bacterium | reverse complement strand
GGCGATCGTCATCTCCATGATCTCCGAGGTGCCCTCGTAGATCGTGGTGATCCGCACGTCGCGCTTGATCTTCTCGACGATGTAGTCGCGCGTGTAGCCGTAACCGCCGTGCGCCTGGATCGCGGCCTCGGCGGCGGCGTTTCCCGATTCGGTCGCGAAGTACTTGCCGATCGCGCCCTCGGTGTTCAGCGCGCCGTTCTCGCCCTCGCCGGCGTCGATACGCGTCGCGGTCTCTTCGATCGAGGCGCGCGCAGCCTCCAGCCGCACCACGTGCGGCACGATCAGCTTGTGCGTGTAGCCCTGCTTCTCTGACAGCGGGGCACCGGCCTGGATCCGCGTGGTCGAGTAGGCGATGGCTCGGTCGACTGCCGACCAGCCGGCGCCCAGGCCGAAAGCGGCCACCATGAGGCGCGTGTAGCCGAAGACTTGCTGGGCCTGGACGAGCCCCTGACCTTCGACGCCGCCGATGAGGTTGTCCAACGGCACGAACACGTCGTCGAGGAACAACGCCGCGGTATTCGACAGCCGGATGCCGTGCTTGTCCTCCGGCTTGTTCTTGGTGAACCCCTCGGCGTCGCGTTGCACCACGAACCACGTCGGACCGGCAGGCGCGAGCGCGAGGATCGTGTACGCGTCGGCGATACCGCCGTTGCTTATCCACTGTTTGCGGCCGTTGATGCGGTACCCGACAAGCTTGTCGTTCTCGACGACCGGCACCGCAGTCGTGCGCAACGCGCCCAGGTCGCTGCCGGCCTCGGGCTCGGTGGCACCGTACGCGAACAGGATGCCGCGCTCCGCGATTCGGGTCAGCCAGACCTTCTTCTGCTCCGGAGTGCCGCCGACGAACAGCGGATCACTGCCCAGGAACGTCGCGAGCACACTCGTGGCCACCCCGACGTCCAGGCGCGCCATCTGCTCGCAGACCCGGTACACGTCGAAGCTGCCGCCCCCCATCCCGCCGTAAACCTCCGGGATGAACAGCAGCTGAATCCCGAGCTGCTCGCCGCACATCGCCCGGACCAGATCCTCGGGGCAGGCGTCTTCGTGATCCAGCTCCAGCATCCGGCTGTCCGGCAGCTCGTGGCTGACGAAGTCGTGCAGCGCCGTCAGCATCATCGAAAGCGTGTCGGCGTCCAAGCCCGCCGCAGCCTCGTTGACAGATAAGTTCGTCGTGGCCATATGACTACCCTTTCCCCGACCTCTGCACTGACCCTCGTCGGTAATCGGCGAATAATCAGGTGTCCTTGGTCCCAAGGGCACGGAGGCAAAGGGCCGACGTTCAGCCGAGGCGCCGTTCGCGAGCCGCCGCTCGACCTGATATGGCGCAAGGGGATGGCTCAGCGCAGCGACTCGACGCGCCGCTTGAGGCCGTCGGTGCCTGCCCTCATCGCCTTCTTCATCGCCTGCCGAACCAGCAGACCCGGCAGCGGGATGGCCGTGTCGATGTGCAGCTCGCACTGCACGCGCGAGACGCCGGCCCTCCGTGTGATCGAGTAACCGCCGCGCTGGCTTTTCTGCTGCAGCGTGGCGTTGACCAGCGACCAACTGACGCCATGTGCGGACCACTCGTAGTCCAGCACCTGCGTGTCCGTGAGCCCGACGGCGGAGATGCCCATGCTCGCGCGCTTGGGCCGGCCGTCCGGGAACTGGCTTTCGACCTTGGCCCATTTATGTACCGCCGACCACTGCGCGTACGCCGGCACGTCTGCGATCACCGCGAGGATCTCGGCGGGCGTCGCCTCGATGTCAATGGTCGCGCTGATCGTCGCCATGTAGGTCAGCCGGCCGCTTCGACAAGCTCGACCATGGACTTGGCGATGCCGTCCGCAAGCACCTCGATGTCGGGCACCGAGTCGTAGTCGGCCGTGATGCCGAATGTGAGCGCGTCGCGGTAGGAGAACATCGCGACGCCGATGCGAACCCGGTCCGCTATCGGCACGTACGGAAGGATCTCCTCGAGCTCGCAGCCGAGGCCGTACAGGGTCTCGCGCGGGCCAGGGACGTTCGTCGTCACGGTCGCGATCTGGTGCTGGGGCAGGCGGAGTCCGAGGCGGATGCCCATGGCCACCGGCGGGAACAGCCCGTACTCCGCGGCCGTCGTGATGCTGTTGCCGGCCTCGGGCTCGCCGGCGGCCCGCAGTGCGCGAACCCGTTGCCGCACCGCGACGAGGCGATCGCGCGGGTCATCGAGATCCACCGGCAGGTACGGCAGCATGAGCGTGACCCGGTTGTCGGCAATCGACTCGGCTCCGGGTTCGCGGGTCGACACGGGCACGAGCGAGCGGACCGCGTGCGCGGTCGGCTCCTCCCCACGCGACAGCAGCAAGTGCCGGAAGCCGCCGGTCGCAGCGGTCAACGCGACGTCGTTCACCGTCACGTTGAACTGGCGGCGCACCGTTCGAACGTCGGACAGCGACACGGTCGTCCACGCATATCTGCGGCTGCCGCTGAGCCGCCCGGTCAAGGACGAACTGTCCACCGGACGGAGCGCGCCGGTGATCGCCAGCAGCCCCCTCGCGGTCTGGACGGTGAGCCGGGCGAGACGGCGCGGTGTCTCGAGCGCAACACCTATCGCTCGTACGGCAGCGGCCGGTCTCCGTGCCGCGTCCCACAACGCCTGAGCAGTGAACGACACCGTCGACTGCGGCGGCACGGGCTGCCACTCGTCCACCAGGTGCGGACGGGGCGCCGGGCTGGGGTCGAGGACGAGACGGTAGAGGTCGGTGCCCGACACTCCGTCCGCCAGGCTGTGGTGCAGCTTCGACAACAGCCCCCATCGACCGCCGGGGAGTCCCTCGCAGAACCAGTACTCCCAGAGTGGGCGGCTGCGGTCCATGCGCTGTGTCATCACGCGGCTGAGCAGTCGGCCGATCTCCGCGGGACCGCCCGGAGCCGGGAGCGCGGTATTGCGGATGTGCCAGCGCACGTCGAAATCCGGATCGTCGACCCACGCCGGAGCA
>DASXRA010000155.1:0-7187 GCA_036506855.1 Jatrophihabitantaceae bacterium | reverse complement strand
AAACGCCGCGCTCAGCGCCCAGCACGCCTTCCCGGAGACGAGGTACAACGGCCAGCGCAACTTCGCCAGCGCGTACGGCTCGCGGCTCAACGCGTCCGCTCCGGGCGACAACGTGCTCAGCCTGGCGCACCCGTTCGGCGCGGACGCCAAGTCCGTCCAGGTGCTGAACGAAGGCGGCACGTCGGCCTCGACGCCCGAGGTCGCGGCGGCGGCCGCCGTCGTCTTGCAGGTCGCCAAGCTGACGGGCAACAAGCAGCTGCCTGGCAACCCGGCGAACGTCCGGCAGTTCCTCGCGCAGACGGGTGCCCCGGTGCCCGCGCTGCCGCAGTCGGACGTCGCCCTGAACGTCGGCCCACAGGTCGACGTCGGCAAGGCTGTCGCCACGCTGCTCGACGCCGCTGATATCCAGATGACCCCGTCCGCTCCGCGGGTTGCCGTCGAGCAGCGCCAGCAGGCCAGCGCCCTGGGCGGCACGATCTCGACCGTCACCGATCCGGGCGCCCTCTCGCTGGCCGGCCGGTTGCGCGACGCCTGGATCACGGTCGCCCCGGACTGGGTCGGCCTGCCCGCAGGCGGCGTGACGTACGCGCTGGCCGGCCCCAACGCGACCCTCGCCACTACGCCGTGGGCCCGCCTGCAACCGGCGGCGATCCTCGGCTCGGCAGGCCTGCCCCTCGTGTCGCCGGACTCGCGCACCGTGCAGCTCGTCTACACCGCGTCGCACGGCGGAAAGGTGGTGGCGAGCGCGCCGGTCACCCTCACGTTCGGCCCGACGGACGGCACGGCGCCCAACGGGCTCGCCCCGATCGTCGCGGCGGTGTCGAGCGGAGCGACCATCCCGGTCAGCTACGACATCAGCCACGTCGCCAACCCGGTCGACCCGACCCTGGTCGTCTCCGAGCCCGGCCGGGTCGACCCGGTGACCGGGCAGTTCTTCCGGCCCTCGTACACCGCGCCGCTCAGCGCCCCGTCCGGGACGGTCCAGGTGCCCGTGTCGGCGCTGCCCGGCGCCGGGATCTACGGCATCGGTGTGCAGTCCGGCCCGGGCGGCCGGTCGAGCACGAACTACTCGACGTTCGCGTTCACCCGCGTCGGCCCGGCCGCCGCGACCCAGCCCGCGGTGCCGCTGCTGTCCTACCAGGGGTCGACGCCGAGCCACTTCGTCGAGGTGCCGTATCACGGCTCGTTCCAGCTCGGGTACGACGTGCGCTCCGTGGACGGCGCCACCGGTGCGATCGTCGAGGTCAGCGCCGCCGGCCCGACGAACTTCAACAACTACAACCCGTTCAATAACCCGAACGGCAGCAAGCGCGACCAGATCGCCACCGACTTCGGCTCGGTCGCGTTCGCCCCGTTGCCCGGGACGCACGGCACAGCCACGTTGAACAGCGGCACGCTCGGCATGTACCCGGCAATGACGCATGTCGTGCGCGTCCTCGCCACCCGCGGCGGCGCCGTGATCGGCGAGGCGAGCGGGGTGAGCGCCGCGAGCATGGACGGCGTCCAGCCCGTCGACGGCGGCAGCGTCGTCAACGGCTACGGGATCAGCAGCCAGGGCACTGGCGGCTTCCTCACGTCCGACCAGATCACCGCGTCCGGGCAGTTGCTGGGCTCGGTGCAGACGTTCGGCCCGACCAATGCGGTTACCTCGACCGTCGTGTCGTCGTCCACTGCTCTCTACGGGACGCTGCTGGGCGGTTGCCCAGGCATGTTCCACGGCGACGTCGGCCTCTACGACGAGAGCAGCGCGTCGGGCGACACGTTCAAGGTGCTCTCGGGCGGGCACCAAGCCGGCACGTGGACGCCGCCGGTGCAGTCCGACGAGATCGCCTGCCCGGCGGCGAATCAGACGACGGACGACACCGCGGTGTTCGCCGGCAAGGACGCGTCGACGTACCGGGTGTTCACCAGCAACATCGGGCAGAACACGTTCGGGCCCTCTCGAAGCCTCGCCCCCGCGCTCGGCGCTATGAGCTTCCCGATCGCCGGCGGCGTCGCGCAGAACACGAAGACCGGCGACGCGCTCGTCGTCTTCGCCGACGTGGCGAACCTCGGCGGCCCGCCGTCCATCGTCTCCGTGCATCTCAGCGACGGCTCGCTGCGGACGATCCCCGGCGTCACCACCTTCTTCGCCGAAGGGCTGGCCGTCGACGAGTCGACGAACACGGCGATCAGCGGCTCGCTCAACAACGACTTCGGTGTCTACGACCTCGGCTCGGGCGCAGGCATCGACGTCGCGCCCGGCGGCGGGCCGTACATGCATCCGGCAGCCGACTCGGTCCACGGCCGCCTCGCCATCGAGGAGATCGGCGGTCCGGACTATCTCGGGCAGACATCCAACAACAACGCACTGTCGAGCATCCTGACCGTGGACGCGCAGGGCCATATCGTCTCGCGCATCGAGCGGTTCAATTTCTACAACGTGTTCCGGCTCGACCTGGGCGCCTACGTGCAGCTGGACCCGTCGACGCGCACCGGCTATGCGATCGGCCCGCTCGGCGCCGAGCTGGAGCCGTTTGCCTACTGATCACGGCGAATGCTCGTGGTGGTGCGCGCCGTGGTCGTGGTGCTCGCCGTGCTCACCGTGGTCCATGTCGTCCGGCGAGCCGCCCATCATCTTGAGCATCGCACGGCCGCCAGTGGCGAAGAACCGCCAGACCAGCGCCGCGGCGAGCAGCAGGAAGACGATGTTCAGCACGGTCGTGTAGTTCCACCGGACGCCGTCGTCGCCGACGTTCGCGTTTCGTGGGCCGTCCGGGATCAACCCGAGCGGGCCGAAGACGAACTCGATGACGTAGCCGGCGGCGACCATCGTGGCGTAGAACGTGCCGAACAGGAACCAGGCCATCCGCGCCCCGTAGTACTTCCGGTAGATGAACAGCAACGGGATGATGATCAGGTCGGCGAAGATGAAGCTGATCACGCCGCCGAAGCTGATGCCGCCGTTCCAGAGCACAGCAGCCAGCGGCGCGTTGCCGATCGAGCAGACGAACGTCACGACCGCGACGAGCGGGCCGATCAGCGGTCCCCAGATCTTGGCCACCAGCGGGTGGTCGGTGAAGAACAGGTGCTGCCAGAACGACTCCGGGATCCATGCCCCGGCGGCACCGGCGATCAGCAGGCCGATGGCCAGATCGCGCAGGATCGCCGCCCATTCCATGACGAAGTTGTGGCTGACCGAAGTGAACCCGGCCGGGCTGCGCAGGCGCCGCCAGAAGCTGCCGCCGGTGGCGATGCTCATGTCCATGGCGGCGTGGCCCTCCATCGACCCGGCCAGGCCCCGCTCGGCCTGGACGCGCGCCGCGTCGCGTAGCCGAGTGGTGAGGAATCGCCGGAACAGCAACGCGAGGAACAGGATCATCAGCGGTCCGCCGACGAACTCGGCCAGGGTGAACTGCCAGCCGATCAGCAGCGCGAGGATCAGGCCGAGTTCGATCACCAGGTTCGTCGACGCGAACTGGAACGCCATCGCCGCGGTGAAGTCGGCGCCCTTGCGGTACAGCGACCGCGCGAGCGCGACCGCGGCGTACGAGCAGGACGAGGACGCTGCGCCGAGGACCGACGCGGTGGCCAGGCTGCGCGGCCGATCGTCGGGCAGCAGCTGCGCGATCGTCGACTTGCGCACCAACGCCTCGATCACCGCGGAGAGCGTGAACCCGAGGATCAGCGACCAGGTGACCTGCCAGGTCATCGATCCGGCGACCTGCAGGGCGTGCAACAGCGCGTGATAAGCGTCGAGCATTCAACCTTGATACCCCCTAGGGGTATCAAGGGTCAAGTCGCGGAGCTCCCCGCGCGATCTGTGCGGATGCTGAATGTCCGCCAAGATCGTCCGCTGCCCCGGTTAGCCTGGCCGGGTGCCACCCGTAATGCGAGCAACGTCGTGCTGATCCGGCTGCTGCGCGCCTATCTGCGCCCGTACCGGCGCACCGTCTGGCTTGTCGTCTGGCTGCAACTCGTGCAGACGCTCGCGACGCTGTACCTGCCGAGCCTGAACGCCGACATCATCGACAACGGCGTGGTCAAGGGCGACACCGGCTACATCATTCACTTGGGCGGCATGATGCTCGCCGTCACGCTGGTGCAGATCGTCTGCTCCGTCGGCGGCGTCTACCTCGGTGCGCGGACGGCAATGTCGGTCGGGCGCGACGTCCGGGCAGCGGTCTTCCATCGCGTGCACGACTTCTCCGCCCGCGAGGTCGGGCACTTCGGCACGCCGTCGCTGATCACGCGCACCACCAACGACGTCCAGCAGGTGCAGATGCTCGCGCTGCTGACGTTCACGCTGATGGTGTCGGCGCCGATCATGTGCGTCGGCGGCATCCTGATGGCGCTCAACCAGGACGTGCCGCTGTCGTCGTTGTTGCTGGTCGTCGTGCCGTTGCTCGGCGTGATCGTCGCGGTGATCATCTCGCGGATGCGTCCGCTGTTCCGGCAGGTGCAGACCCGCGTCGACGGCATCAACCGCGTGCTGCGCGAGCAGATCACCGGCGTGCGCGTCATCCGGGCGTTCGTCCGCGACCGGCGCGAGCAGGAGCGGTTCGCGACGGCCAACACCGAGTTGTACGACGTGTCGATCGGTGTCGGACGGCTGATGGCGCTGATGTTCCCGTCGGTGATGCTCGTGATGAACGTGTCGAGCGTGGCCGTCGTCTGGTTCGGCGGGCACCGCATCGAGAGCGGCGGCATGCAGGTCGGTTCGCTGACTGCGTTCCTCAGCTATCTCATGCAGATCCTGATGTCGGTCATGATGGCCACGTTCATGTTCGTGCTGGTGCCGCGCGCCGAGGTGTGCGCCGAGCGCATCGAGGAGGTGCTCGACACCGAGTCGAGCGTCGTCCCGCCCTCCGACCCGGTGCCGGCAGCGGGGCTGCGCGGCCTCGTCGAGTTGCGCGACGTCGAGTTCCGCTACCCCGGCGCCGAGCAGCCCGTGCTGCGCGGCATCGACCTGGTGGCCCGCCCGGGAGAGACCACCGCCATCATCGGCAGCACCGGCGCCGGCAAGACGACGCTGCTCAACCTGGTGCCCCGGCTGTTCGACGCGACCGGCGGCACCGTCCTCGTCGACGGCGTCGACGTGCGTTCGCTGGATCCCGCCGTGCTGTCGGGTGCGGTCGGCCTCGTGCCGCAGAAGCCGTACCTGTTCTCCGGAACCATCGCGTCCAACCTTCGCTACGGCCGGGCGGACGCGACCGACGAGGAGCTCTGGCACGCACTCGAGATCGCGCAGGCGCGCGAGTTCGTCGCCGAGATGGCCGACGGCCTGGACGCCCCGATCGCCCAGGGCGGGACCAACGTGTCCGGTGGTCAGCGGCAGCGTCTCGCGATCGCGCGCGCACTCGTCCGGCGTCCGGAGATCTACCTGTTCGACGACTCGTTCTCCGCCCTCGACTATTCGACCGATGCCGCGCTGCGCGCCGCGCTGATCCGTGCGACCGCCGAGGCAACTGTGGTGATCGTCGCGCAGCGGGTCAGCACGATCCGGCACGCCGACCACATCGTCGTGCTGGACGACGGCCAGGTCGTCGCCACCGGGACGCACGACGAGTTGATGAACGAGTCGGAGATCTACCGCGAGATCGTCCTGTCCCAGCTGACCGAGCAGGAGGCCGCGGCATGAGCGCCCCGCCGACCGCGCCTCCGGGGGAGCGGCCGTCGCCGCAGCGCGGTCCCGGCCCGGCTCGCGGGATGCCGATCGCGCGGGGACCGGCCGCCTTCATGGCCGGCATGTCCACCGAGAAGTCGCTGGACTTCCGTGGCTCGAGCCGCCGGTTGCTGGGCACCATGCGGCCCGAACGTCCACTGATCGCGCTCGGGCTGCTGCTCGCCACGGCCAGCGTCGCGCTGAGCGTCCTCGGACCCCGCCTGCTCGGGCACGCCACCGACCTCATCTTCACCGGAATGCTCAGCCGCCAGTTCGACTCCGATCAGTCCAAGGCCCAGGTCGTGATCCGGCTGCGGCAGCAGGGCCACGGCACCCTCGCCGACATGCTCAACGCGATGGACCTCGTGCCCGGCAGCGGCATCAACTTCGACCGGGTCGGGCAGGTGTTGCTGTTCGTCGCGGTGATCTACGTATGCGCGTCGATCTTCAGCTTGTTGCAGGGACGGCTGGTGACGGTCATCGTGCAGCGGTGCACGTTCCGGCTGCGCGAGCAGGCGCAAGCCAAGCTCGCCCGGCTGCCGTTGCGCTACTTCGACCAGCAGCCGCACGGCGAGGTGCTCAGCCGCGTCACCAACGACATCGACAACATCTCGCAGACGATGCAGCAGACGTTGAGCCAGATCGTCACGTCGCTGCTGACCATCGTCGGCGTGCTGACCATGATGTTCGTGATCTCGCCGCTGCTTGCCCTGATCGCTCTCGTCACCGTGCCGGTGTCGGTGTTCGTCGCGGCGCGGATCGGCAAGGCGGCCCAGCCGCAGTTCGTCAAGCAGTGGGGCACGACCGGGCGGCTCAACGGGCACATCGAGGAGATGTACACGGGCCATTCGCTGGTGAAGGTCTTCGGGCAGCGCGAGGAGGCGGAGCGGACGTTCGCGGAGCACAACGACACGCTGTTCGCCGCGAGCTTCCGTGCGCAGTTCATCTCCGGATGCATCCAGCCGTCGATGATGTTCATCGGCAACATCAACTACGTGCTGGTCGCGGTGGTGGGCGCGCTGCGGGTGGCGTCGGGGGCGCTGTCGATCGGCGAGGTGCAGGCGTTCATCCAGTACTCGCGGCAGTTCAGCCAGCCGATCATGCAGGTTGCCAGCATGGCCAACCTGCTGCAGTCCGGAGTCGCGTCCGCCGAGCGGGTGTTCGCGCTGCTCGACGCGTCCGAGCAGGATCCCGACCCGGTTGCCCCGTCGCGGCCTGTGGACGTCCGGGGGCGGGTCGAGTTCGAGCACGTCAGCTTCCGGTATCTGCCGGACGTCCCGCTGATCGAGGACGTCTCGCTGCGCGTCGAGCCCGGGCAGACCGTCGCCATCGTGGGGCCGACCGGGGCTGGCAAGACCACGCTGGTCAAACTGCTGATGCGCTTCTACGAGGTCACCGACGGGCGGATCACCCTCGACGGCGTCGACATCGCCGCGATGACCCGTGAGGATCTGCGCTCTCGAACCGGCATGGTGTTGCAGGACGCCTGGTTGTTCGGCGGGACGATCGCCGAGAACATCGCCTACGGCTTGCCGGACGCCAG
>DASXRA010000154.1:0-11899 GCA_036506855.1 Jatrophihabitantaceae bacterium | reverse complement strand
TGCGGGCGGAGTGACGTGGAGGCCCTGCGTGTGATCTCGTTCGTCCTGGCGGCGGCGTGGCTGCTGGCCGGTGCTGTCTCGGCGCGCGGCGGCTTGCCCCGGACGGC
Organism: Jatrophihabitantaceae bacterium; assembly: GCA_036506855.1. Classification (GTDB taxonomy): domain Bacteria; phylum Actinomycetota; class Actinomycetes; order Mycobacteriales; family Jatrophihabitantaceae; genus DASXRA01. Next base: position 11,792 of record DASXRA010000154.1, on the reverse strand, counting down.
GACGCTGTGCCTGGTCGTCGCGGCCGCGCAGGTGGCTGCGGGCGTCTGGCCGGCGCTCGCTCCGCCCGTGCTCGCTGCGTGGCTGGCGTATGCGCTTGCCATACCGGACGGGCGGCTCGGCACCGCGCAACGTCGAGCGCTCGCCACGGCAGGGACGGCCGGCGCCGCGAGCTGGGCGATCGCCCTCGCCGTCGGGCACCACCGCCCGACCGGTGCGGCCTATGCCTGGGCGGCTGTTGCCGTCGTCGTGATGGCTTTGGCGGGCTGCGCGCTACGGTGCCGCCGCGCCGGGCCGTCCGACCGGCGCGTGATCCAGCTGCTCACCGCCGCCGCTGTTCTCGCGGCGGCATTCGGCGTGGTGTGCGCCGCCCTGCACGTGCTGGCCGGCGCCCCGGACTCGCTCGCGGTCTGGCTGGTCGCTGCGCTGGTACTCGTCCCAGTCGGTCAGGTGCTCGCCGCCGTGATCGACAACGCCCGCGTCGCCGCAGCGACGCTCGTCGAGTCGATCGTGGTCGCGGGCCTCGCCGGCCTGGTCGTCGTCGTGTACCTGGTCGTGGTCGTCGGCCTCGGCCGACGGCCCACCGGCCACGAACGCGACGTCCTGCTCGCGAGCCTGGCTGCTGCGGTGGTCGTCGCGGTGCTCGCGCTGCCGGTGCGGCATCGGCTGGTGGCGTTCGCAGTCGGGCTCGTGGGTGGTCGCGAACCGTCGGCCGAACAGGTCGTCACGACGTTCGGTGCCCGGATGAGCCGTGCCGTGCCGATGGACGAGCTGATGCTCCAGCTCGCGGAGTCCCTGCGTGCGAGCTTGGCCGGCGGCGGCGCCGAGATCTGGGTCGGCGCAGACGGCCTGCTGAACCGCACGGTCAGCGTGCCGACCCTGCCGGCCGGGCAACTGCGGCTCGGTGAGCAGGAACGGGTCGTCGTCGGACGAGCCCGGATCGGCGGGCTGAGCTGGGCGTCGGTGTGGCTGCCCGACCTGGTCGACCCGGCGACGTCGAACGGCAGCCGCCGCGACCTGCGAATCGCACCCGTCGCGCACCTGGGGGAGTTGCTCGGCCTGATCGTCGTCCGGCGCGGCGCCGACGCGGCGGCGTTCACCGACGAGGACGAGCGGCTGCTCGTCGAGCTCGCCCGGCAACTGGGCCTGGCACTGCACAACGTCCGGCTCGACTCAGCCCTGCAGGCGTCGCTGGCCGAGCTCGAACAGCGCAACACCGAACTGCAGGCGTCGCGCCTGCGCATCGTCTCGGCCTCCGACGAAGCACGGCGGGCCATCGAGCGCAACCTGCACGACGGAGCCCAGCAGCACCTCGTCGCGCTCGCTGTGAAGCTCGGCCTGGCGCGCCAGATCGCCGAGGACGGCGATGCCGGTGTGCCCACGCTGCTCGACGACCTGCGCACCGACGTGCAGACGACGATCGCCGTGCTGCGCGAGCTCGCGCACGGCATCTATCCGCCGCTGCTGCGCGACCGCGGGCTGGGCGAGGCGTTGCGAACGGCTGCCGCGCGATCGCCGCTGGCATGCACCGTCGAGGTCGACCTGCCGGGGCGCTACTCGGAAGACGTCGAGGCCGCCACGTACTTCTGCTGCCTCGAGGCGCTGCAGAACGCGGGCAAGCATGCCGGTTCCGGCGCTGAGGTCAACGTCCGGGTCGGCGGCGACGGATCGTCGCTGTGGTTCGAGGTCTCCGACAACGGCATCGGCCTGGACGCGGACGCGGCGCAAGGCCACGGATTCGTCAACATGCGCGATCGCCTGGGCGCGATCGGCGGTCAGCTGTCCGTCGACTCGTCGCCCGGACGCGGCACGCGAGTGTGCGCGAAGATCGCCGCCGCGCCGCTCGGCGTCGGCAACCGGGGTGAGATCGTTTCCCCGTGAGCGCAGACGGTTTTGACGCTGTGGTCGTCGGCGCCGGGCCCAACGGGCTCGTCGCCGCGGTCACGCTCGCCATGCGCGGACGCGAGGTGCTCCTGGTCGAGGCGGCCGACCACGTCGGCGGCGCCATGCGCACCGAGGAGCTGACCCTGCCGGGCTTCCGCCACGACGTCGGCGCGACCGTGCTGCCGCTCGCGCTCGCCTCCCGCGCGTTTCGCGAGATCGAGCTCGAAGTCGAGTGGGCACACCCGCCGGTGGCCGCTGCCCATCCGCTCGACGACGCAGACGCCGCCCTCGTGTACCGCGACGTCGAGCGCACCGCGTCAGGATTCGGCCGCGACGGCCGGGCGTGGCGCGCGCTCATCGGGGCGACGGCGCGGGCGGGCTACCCGCTCGTCGACACGTTGATGTCGCCGCTCGGCGTGCCACGCACGCCGTTCGCCGCTGCCCGGTACGGCATTTCGGGAGTGCTGCCGGCGACTGCGCTGGCCCGCGCCGCCTTCCGTACTGAGGCCGCGCGCGCAGCGTTCGCGGGCATGTCGGCGCACTCGATGCTCAGCCTGCGCCAGCCGATCACGGCCGGATACGGCATGCTGCTCGCCGCCCTGGCCCATTCGGTCGGCTGGCCGGTCGTCCGCGGCGGATCGCAGGGCCTGGCCGATGCGCTGGCCGCGCGCCTGCTACGGCTCGGCGGCGAGATCCGCACCGGCATGCGGGTGGGCGACCTCGCCGAGTTGCCGCCGGCGCGCAGCGTCCTGCTCGACCTGACTCCGCGGCAGGTGCTCGAGGTTGCCGGCGATCGGCTGCCGCACCGCTATCGCCGCCGGCTGTCACGGTTCCGGTACGGGCCTGGCGTATTCAAGATCGACTGGGCCCTGGACGCTCCAGTGCCATGGCGCGACCCGCGCGTCGGCGATGCCGGCACGGTGCACCTCGGCGGCACCCTGGACGAGGTGGCCGCCGGCGAGCGAGCCGTCTCGAACGGCGAGCACCCGGCACGGCCGTTCGTGCTGTGCGTCCAGCCGACGGTCGCCGACCCGAGCCGCGCGCCGCTCGGCAAGCACGTGCTGTGGGCGTACTGCCACGTGCCGAACGGCTCGTCCGTCGACATGACCGCCGCCATCGAGGGGCAACTGGAGCGGTTCGCGCCGGGCTTCGCCGAGCGAGTCCTCGCGCGGCACGTCATGCCACCCAAGGCGCTCGAGGCGTTCGACGCCAACCTGGTGGGGGGCGACATCGGCGCCGGCGCCGCGGATCTGCGCCAGTTCATCGCGCGTCCGGTGCTGTCGCGTCACCCTTGGGCCACGCCGGTGCCGGGCCTGTTCCTGTGCTCGTCGAGCACGCCACCGGGTGCCGGCGTGCACGGCATGGGTGGCTGGCAGGCCGCCCGGCTCGCGATGAAACGCGGCTAACGCTGCTCCAGCAGCGTGCGAAGACGCCGCGGCGTCAGGTCGGCCTTGCCGATGTATCCGACCGCGCCGCACGATCGGGCGTCCTCGGGCAGGTCGTCGGCGGCATAGGTCGACAGCAGCACCACCGCGATGCTCGGATCGGCGGCAACGATCCGGCGGGTCGCCTCGATCCCGCTGATGCCGGGCAGGTTGATGTCCATCAGCACGAGGTCGGGACGCATGGCGCCCGCGGTCTCGGTCGCGTCCTCGCCCGAGCCGACCTCGGCGATCACCCGCCAGCCGGCGATCAGCCCGACCAGGCTGCGCGCGGCCGAGCGGAACGGCGCCTGGTCGTCGACGATGAGCACGGTGTACCCCGGATCACCGGGCGCGACGCCGTCAGGTTGCGGCTTCACGGCGATCCTCACGCTCCCAGTCTCGGCGTTCGGCGTGGCGCGTTCCAGGGCGGCAGCTTGCGGACGTGCGGGGGTGCTAGCCCCCTGACGGGGTGGTGCGCTCTGACAGGTGCATCAGCACGGCCCTGACCCGGCGGTTGATGTCGGGCGTCGAGCCGAGCCCGAGCTTGGCGAACAGCGCGTTGATGTGCTTCTCGACCGCCCGTTCGGTCAGGAACAGCGAGCGGGCGACCGCGGCGTTGCTCTTACCCTGGGCGACCTGATCGAGCACCTCCAACTCGCGTTTCGTCAGCGTGGCGAGTGGCGACGCCTTTGCCCGGCTCGAGGCTGCCACCAGCAGGTCGACCACGGTCGGGTCGATGACCGACCCGCCTCGGGCGACGGTGCGGATCGCGTCGGCCAGCTGGTCCGGCTCGCTCACCCGCTCCTTGAGCAGGTACGCGCGCCCCGCACTGCCGCCGTCGAGCAGCGCGTTCGCGTATCCAGGCTCGGCGTACTGCGACAGCACGACGACCCCGATGGACGGATGGCTCTCGCGCAGCCGGTTCGCGGCCTGGATGCCTTCGTCCTGAGAGGTGGGCGGCATCCGCACGTCGGTGACCACGACGTCGGGATTCTCGTCCTCGACGGCGCCGAGCAGTTCGGGCAGATCGCCGCAGACCGCGACGACGTCCAGGTCGGCGACGCGCTCGATGACCAGCCGGATTCCCTCCCGGACGAGCATCGAGTCCTCGGCGACGACGACCCGCAGAGCCACGATCGAGCAGCTTAGTGTCCCGATCGCCGGGAAACCCGTCGCAATCCGGTTGACGGTGGCCCGTGGTCGCGGTGTCGCTGGGGTCTTGCGTTGCTCCTTTGCTCTGCGTACCTGGACGCAACGCCGGATTTGCTCTGCGTACCTGGACGCAACGCCGGATTTCGGCGCGAGCTCGCGCCACGCCGAACCCGCGCGCCGTTGCGTGGCGGTACGCAGAGCAAAGCGGGCGAGTCAAGTGCCGAGTACGGCGGTGATGCGCCTGGCGCCGGCGGTGAGCAGCGGCGCCAAGCGCTGGCCTGGCGTGCGACCGAGGCGGTCGATCGGGCCTGAGATCGAGATCGCGGCGACAACCTGCCCGGCGGGCGAGCGCACCGGCGCCGACACCGATGCGACACCGGCCTCGCGTTGCGCGACCGACTGCGCCCATCCGCGACGGCGCACGTCGGCAAGGGTGCGCTCGCTGAACTCGGCATCGGCGAGGATCGCCGACAGCTGCGCATCTTCGAGCCAGGCGCACAGGACCTGTGCACCCGAACCCGCGGTCATCGGCAGCCGAGCACCGAGCGGCACCGTCGTCCGAAGCCCCGAGACTCGTTCCGCGGCCGCGACGCACACGCGCTCGCTGCCGTCGCGGCGATACAGCTGCGCGCTCTCGCCGGACTCCTCCCGCACCCACGCCAACACCGGCGCTGCGGCGGCGATCAGCGGGTCGGGCAGCGCGGCCGCGAGCTCGCCGAGCCGGGATCCGAGCACGAACCGCCCGTCGGCGTCGCGCGCGAGCAGCCGGTGCACCTCGAGCGCGACGGCCAGTCGGTGTGCGGTGGCCCGGGGCAGTTCGGTCGCCGTCACGAGCTCGGCGAGCGTGCGTGGCGAGGTGGCCGTGGCGCCCAAGATGGCGACCGCCTTGTCAATGACTCCGATGCCGCTATGCTGACTCAGATCGCGCTGTCTCACGACGCGATACTAGAGTCTCACATTACGGGATGGCAAGGAAATGGGTAAGACGCTCGCGGAGAAGCTCTGGGACAGTCATGTCGTACACAGCGCGCCGGATGAGCCCGACCTGCTCTACATCGACATGCACCTCGTGCACGAGGTCACCAGCCCGCAGGCCTTCGACGGCCTGCGCCTGGCCGGACGCACCGTGCACCGTCCCGATCTCACGCTCGCCACTGAAGACCACAACGTGCCCACCGAGCACATCGAGCTTCCCATCGCCGATCCGGTCAGCCGGACGCAGGTCGAGACGCTGCGCAAGAACTGCGCCGAGTTCGGCGTCGAGCTGTATCCGATGGGCAACGCCGAGCAGGGGATCGTGCACGTCATTGGCCCGCAGCTCGGCATCACCCAGCCGGGCATGACGATCGTGTGCGGCGACTCGCACACGTCCACGCACGGCGCGTTCGGCGCGTTGGCGTTCGGCATCGGTACGAGCCAGGTCGAGCACGTGCTGGCGACGCAGGCGCTCCCGCTCGACCGGCCGAAGACGATGGCAGTCACCGTAGAGGGCGAACTGCCCGACGGCGTGACTCCGAAGGACGTCATCCTCGCCGTCATCGCCAAGACCGGGACGGGCGGCGGGCAGGGCTACATGGTCGAGTACCGCGGCAGCACGTTCGAGCAGATGTCGATGGAAGGCCGGATGACGGTCTGCAACATGAGCATCGAGTTCGGCGCGCGGGCAGGAATGATCGCCCCTGACGAGACGACGTTCGCCTACCTGAAGGGTCGCCCGCACGCGCCGAGTGGCGAGCAGTGGGACCAGGCGGTCGAGTACTGGACGAGCCTGCGCACCGACGACGACGCCGAGTTCGACGCGCACGTCACGCTCGATGCCGCGACACTCGCCCCGTTCGTCACGTGGGGCACGAACCCGGGGCAGGGCGCGCCGCTGAGCGAGACGATCCCCGATCCGGCGAGCTTCGCGGACGAGTCCGCTCGCGTCGCCGCCGAGAAAGCCTTGGCGTACATGGGATTGTCCGCCGGGACGCCGTTGCGCGACATCCACGTCGACACGGTCTTCGTGGGCTCGTGTACCAATGGGCGTATCGAGGATCTGCGCGCGGCGGCGAACGTCCTCAAGGGACACAAGGTCGCCGACGGCGTGCGCATGCTGGTCGTACCCGGCTCGATGCGCGTACGCGTCCAGGCCGAAGAGGAGGGTCTCGACGCGGTGTTCACTGCGGCCGGAGCCGAGTGGCGCCAGGCCGGATGCTCCATGTGCCTGGGCATGAACCCCGACCAGCTCGCGCCGGGCGAGCGCAGCGCATCGACGTCCAACCGCAACTTCGAGGGACGCCAGGGCAAGGGCGGAAGAACACATCTCGTGTCGCCACTGGTCGCCGCGGCCACGGCCGTCACCGGCCACCTCGCCAGCCCCGCTGAGCTCTGAGGACACGCCATGGACAAGTTCACCGTCCACACCGGTACGGCTGTGCCGCTGCGGCGCAGCAACGTCGACACCGACCAGATCATCCCCGCCGTGTACCTCAAACGAGTGACCCGGACCGGCTTCGAGGACGGCCTGTTCAGCGCGTGGCGCGCGAACGAGCCGGACTTCGTGCTGAACCAGCCGCGCTTCGACGGCGCGTCGATTCTCGTTGCCGGCCCCGACTTCGGCACCGGATCCTCGCGCGAGCACGCGGTGTGGGCGTTGACGGACTACGGATTCAGAGCTGTCATCTCGCCGCGGTTCGGCGACATCTTCCGCGGCAACTCGCTCAAGGCCGGGCTGCTCACGGTCGTGCTCGCGGAGAAGATCGTCCAGCGACTGTGGGACGACATCGACGACGACCCGGCGACGCAGGTCATCGTCGACCTCGTCGAGTGCCAGGTGCGATGGTCCGGCGAGGTGCACGGATTCGACCTCGACGACTACACGCGCTGGCGGTTGCTCGAGGGACTCGATGACATCGGTCTCACTCTGCGACAGACCGACAAGATCACAGCGTACGAGGCGGCGCGCCGACCGTGGCTGCCCGCAACCGCATCGCGTTGAGAATTCCCTTGTACAGCAAGGGATTCTGCATTCGCGCCACGCGCGCAACAAGCAGAACAACATCGACTCGTGCCGTGACGCGCTAGAAAAGTCCTGAGACACAAGCGGATTAGGTTGGACTGCGGCGATCCACGTCCTACGGTTGCGGACGAGTCGGTCAGAGTGGCCGAGCCCAATGTCCGGGGAGGACACGTGCCAAACAAGGCTCAGTTCATCGAGTTGCTCGCCGAGCGACTCGACGGAGACAGGAAGCGCGCCGCGGCCGCGCTCGACGCGGTGATCGACACCGTGTACGCAAACGTCGCAAAGGGCGAGCGGGTGGCCCTCACCGGCTTCGGCATCTTCGAGAAGCGCATCCGCGCCGCTCGTACCGCCCGCAACCCCGCCACGGGTGCAGCGGTCAAGGTGAAGAAGACCGCTGTGCCCGCATTCCGCGCCGGTGCGGAGTTCAAGGCCATCACGAGCGGAGCGCGCAAGGTCGCCAAGGCTCCGGCCAAGAAGACCGTGGCGAAGAAAGCTGCGCCCGTGAAGAAGGCTGTGGCGAAGAAGGCGGCACCCGTCAAGAAGGCGGTGGCGAAGAAGGCTCCGGCCAAGAAGACCGTTGCGAAGAAAGCTCCCGTGAAGCGTTCTCGGTAGCTCTGCCGATCAGCAGCCGAGACTCGCGAGGGCCCGACGACACCACATCGGTGCCCTCGCGAGTTAGCGGGCCGCGCTGCCGTAGTAGTCGGCGGACACCACGACGCCGTCGGCGACCGCCAGGATCCAGACGGCTCCCTTGCGAGTGGCGACCGGTTCGGGTGGTGGCTGCACGAGCTGAGCCACCAGTCCCGGGATCGCTATGCCCTGACTGCACATCACCGTTGATGCCGCCGACTTCGCGAGCGCCAGGACTTCAGAGCGCGCGGCGTCCGGGTCGTTGACGTACGCCTCGTCGGCAAAGGTCGGCGCGATCTCGACCTCGCGGCCGGTCACCTGCGCCAACGGCTCGACGGTCTGCACGCAGCGCGTCAGATCTGCTGCCACGATGCGTTCCGGCGCGAACCCGCGCAAGAACGCAGCGAGCGTGCGCGCCTGCCGGCGGCCGATCTTCTCCAACGGGCGCAGCCGATCGTCGCCCCGCCACTCGCTTCGCTTGCCCGCCTTGGCATGCCGCACGAGCGCGACGACCGACTGCGGGACTGGCACCGCCGTGAATTCGTCGAGCGCCGACCGTTCGCGGTCATAGCTCAACTTCGCGCGTGCGTCCGCGACGGGCAGCCAGAGCAGGTCGCTCACCTCGTCGCCGGCCGCGAATTCTCCGGACAGGTAGCGCATCGCCCAGAAACGGACGCTCTTCGGTGCACCCTCGACGAGGTAGCGCACCCGGCCGAGGCGGCGCGTCACCGCGACCCGGGCGCCGGTCTCTTCGGCAACTTCGCGCACGGCAGCCGCGAGATCCGATTCGCCCGACTCCAGCTTGCCTTTGGGCAGCGTCCAGTCGTCGTAGCGGTCGCGGTGGATGACTGCCACGTGCGGCACGTCGCCGTCGTCACGCCAGACGACGCCCCCGGCGGCGCGAATCTCGGCGGGAGGCATCGTCACGGCGAGCTATTCACCCCGGCCGCCGAGGCGCTTCATCAGCATTTCCTGGTAGTCGATGTGCTTCTCGCCGCCCGAGCGCACCCAGGCGCCGTCCGGCTGCAGCTCCCAGGCCACCGTGTCTTCCGAGAACGCGGCGTCCAGACACAGCCGCAGGTGCTCGGTGGCGGTGGGGTCGCTGACCCGGCACAGCAACTCGACGCGGCGATCGAGGTTGCGGTGCATGAGATCCGACGAGCCGATCCAGTACTCGGGCTCGCCGTCGTTTGCAAAATAGAAGATGCGCGAGTGCTCGAGGAACCGGCCGAGGATCGACCGGGTCGTGATGTTCTTCGACAAACCGGGGACGCCCGCGCGGATCGTGCAGAACGTGCGCACGAGCAGCTCGATGCGCACGCCGGCTCGCGACGCCCGATACAGGGCGTCGATCGTCTGCTCGTCGACCAGGTGGTTCGTCTTGATCTGGATGTGCGCCGGGCGGCCGGCCTCGGCATGTGCGATCTCGCGCTCGATGCGTTCGATCAGCCCGATGCGCACGCCGAGCGGTGCAACCAGCAGGGTCCGGTACGCGGTCTGCCGCGAGTAGCCGGTCAGCACGTTGAACAGGTCGGTGAGGTCGGCGCAGATCGCCTCGTCAGCGGTGAACAGGCCGATGTCCTCGTACAGGCGCGCCGTCTTCGGGTTGTAGTTGCCCGTGCCGACATGCGCGTAGCGACGGATCGTCGCGCCCTCCTGGCGCACGACGAGCGAGGCCTTGCAGTGCGTCTTGAGCCCGACCAGCCCGTAGACGACGTGACAGCCGGCGCGCTCGAGTGCGCGTGCCCACTTGATGTTTGCTTGCTCGTCGAAGCGTGCCTTGATCTCGACGATGACCACGACCTGCTTGCCCGCCTCGGCGGCGTCGATCAGCGCGTCGACGATGGGGGAGTCGCCGGACGTGCGGTACAGCGTCTGCTTGATCGCCAGGACGTTCGGATCGTTGGCCGACTGCTCGATGAAGCGCTGAACGCTCGTCGCGAACGACTCGTACGGGTGGTGCACGAGCACGTCGCCGTCGCGCAGCGTCGCGAAGAACGACTTCGGCGTCTCTCCCTCGGCGAGGCGCGGATGGGTGGCCGGGACGAACGGGCGGTCCTTGAGTGCCGGGCGGTCCAGGTCGTAGATCTGCCACAGCGACGTGAGGTCGAGCAGGCCCGGCACGCGGATCACGTCGTCGGTCGCCACGTCGATCTCGCTGGTCAGCAGCGAGAGGATCGCGTCGTCGATGTCCTCGGCAACTTCGAGGCGGACGGCCGGGCCGAACCGCCGGCGCACCAGCTCGCGTTCGAGCGCCTGCAGCAGATCCTCGTCGCGGTCCTCCTCGACCTCCAGGTCGGCATTGCGGGTGACCCGGAACAAGTGGTGCTCGATCACGTCCATGCCGGGGAACAGCATCGCGAGGTGTGCCGCGATGAGTTCTTCCAGCGGCAGGAACTCGGCGTGCGCCGACGTCCTCTTGACGACCACGAATCGCGGGACGTTGTTGGGCACCTTGACCCGGGCGAAGCGCTCGACGCTGCTGTCGGGGCCGCGCACCAGCACGGCGAGGTTGAGTGACAGCCCGGAGATGTACGGGAACGGATGCGCCGGGTCGACGGCCAGCGGCGTGAGCACCGGGAACACCTTCGAGCGGAAGTACTCACTGAGCCGGCGGCGCTCCTCGTCGTCGAGCGAGTTCCACCGGACGATGCGGATCCCGTTGCCTTCGAGCGCGGGCGCGATGTCTTCGAGGAAGCACCGCGCGTGCCGATTTGCGAGTTCGCGAGTTCGCGCGGCGAGCGCGGCGAGGGTCTCGGTCGGCGACAGGCCGTCCGCCGCGAGTCCCTGCAGGCCCATCTCGACGCGGCGCTTGAGCCCGGCGATACGCACCATGTAGAACTCGTCGAGGTTGCTGGCGAAGATCGCGAGGAACTTCATCCGTTCGAGCAACGGCTGGCGCTGGTCCTCACCCAGGGCGAGCACCCGCGCGTTGAACGCGAGCCAGGACAGCTCCCGGTTGCTGAACCGGTCCGCAGGCAGATCCTCGGCGATGTCCAGATACGGTTCGAGGTCGCCCGCGGGCACCGAGTCGAACGGATCGAGGTCGGGCACATGGATGGTGTCCGGCTGCGCCGGCGCGCGGGTGGCCGGATTGTCAGCGGAGCGCGTTCCGGTCATGAGCCGGTCTCCGTCGTGAGCATCGCAGCGAGTACCACAGCGCAGCGAGGACCGCAGCGAGGAGCGGAGCGACGGAGGCCGGCGGGGAACACGGTCATACGCTCATGATGCCCGGTCTGGGTGAACGACAGGCGATCTCGCCTCGATCGCCGCGAGCGTGCTCGGCCCGACGCCGAGCAGCACGGCGGCGTGCAGGTCGGACTCCGTGTCGACGTCCCGGCGCAGGCCTGGGCCCGCGGGAAGCAGCACGGCTCGGCTCGCATGCCGCTCGGCCGAGCCTGGTCCGAACGCCGGCTCGAGCTCCGCGCCCGGCGTGGCAGTGAGCATCGTCGTGCCGGTGCCGGTGGAATCTGCCACGAAGGCGCGCCCATGCCCGGCTGCGGCGTCGAGCGCCTGCGCCAGCTCGGAGGGGGTCAGCGCGGGCAGATCGCCGACCAGCGCAGCGACAGCGGCATCCGGCCAGCGCTCCTGGGCGTGCCGGGCGCCCTCGACGACAGCGGCGTTGAGGCCGGGACGCTCCTGCACCAGATCGTGTTCGCCGGACTGGCGGTCGCCGATGCGCAGCACCCGGGCGACATTC
>DASXRA010000153.1:0-1577 GCA_036506855.1 Jatrophihabitantaceae bacterium | reverse complement strand
GCCGCACTCGCCGGGTCGGCCGCGTTCGTGGCGACGTCACCAGACGGGTTCTCGCTCATGGCGGCCCTGTTCCTGCTCGGCTACGGCTGGAACCTGAGCATCGTCGGTGGCAGCGGGGCGCTCGCCGGCGAAGGCAGCGGCGCTCGTGCTGAGGGTGCCGCCGACGCCATGAGCTGGGGCACGTCCACCCTGGCCACGACGGCGTCCACGCTGATGTTCGTCCACGGCGGCTACGCCGCGCTGGCCGGCGCCGCCGCGATCCTGACCGCCCTGCCGTTGCTCTCGCTCGGACGTCAGCTACCGGGCGTGCAGCGCGAGGTGCCGACCGGCGCCGTCGCGGTGCGTCCCGCCGAGGCGTCACTGCTGATCTCGGCGTCGGTCAGCGCGAAACCCGTGTCGGACGAGTCGAGCGCCGTCGCGAACACCATGCCGAGCACGGTGCCCTCCGGCGAGATCAGCGGGCCACCGGAGTTGCCGCTACGCACGATGGCGCGCACCGAGTAGATCTCGCGCTCGACCGATCCCCGGCCGTAGATGTCGCGCCCGTTGATCTGCTCGCGGTCGCGCACGCGCGCCGGGCGGACGTCGAACGGGCCGTCCTCGGGGTAGCCGAGCACGATCGCGCTCGCGTTCGTGGCGGCGGGCGCCTTGGTGAAGTGCAGCGACGGGGCGGTCAGGCCCGGCACGTACAGGACGGCGACGTCGCGCTTCGGGTCGTACACGACGACGTGCGCCGCGAGCTGCCCGGACGGCGTTACGACGCTGACCTGGGTCGTCCCGGCCACGACGTGCGCGTTCGTCAGTAGATGCTGCGGGGCGTAGACGAAGGCCGAGCCCTCGATGCCACGCGAGCACGACGGCGCCTGGCCGTACACCTTGAGCACCGACGCCCGAACCGCCGTGACGGCCCGTGAATGCAGCAGGTTCGGGTCAGGCGGCCCGACGTCGACGATTCGGGTGCTCTGTAGGTCGCCGAACACCGGCGGGAAACCGCTGCGGTCGATGAAGTGCCGCAGCGACGAGTACACGTCGCGCACCGGTGTCGGCATCACGCCGTCGACGCCACGAACGATCGTCGACCGGCGAACCGCTGACGACAGCGAGGGGTACGGCGAGGACGCCAGTGGCACGGCCACCATCCAGGCGACGAGCAGCACTGCAAGCACGCCGAGGGCCGATCCGATTCCAGCGTCGAGGTTGCGTGCGTGCTTCCACGTGATGCGCTGGCGCAGATGCCCCGCACCCCACACCGCGAGCAACTGCCCGGCCATGGACACCATGAGGACGCAGACGATCGCGACCGGAACCTGCGCCTGCCCGCCGGCCAGGAACGAGCCGAGCGGCCGGGCCAGCTGCGCGCCAAGGGCGGCGCCGCCGAAGAAGCCGACCAGCGAGAACAGGCCGACCACGGCGCCGTTGCGGAAACCGCCGACGGCGTAGCCGATCGCTGCAACGATGATGATCCAGTCCACGACAGTCACGTCAGCTCGGCAGGACGACGAGAGTGCCCGTCATCCCCTGGGCAACATGGATCGTGCACACGAACTGGTACGAGCCCGGCGACGGCGTGGTGAACG
>DASXRA010000152.1:0-4074 GCA_036506855.1 Jatrophihabitantaceae bacterium | reverse complement strand
CGGCGGCGCGCTGAACGCCGGGTACCCGGCGAACGGCCCGCCGGGCGGCGCAAGCGGCGTCTCCAGCTCGCAGATCGCGATGTCGGCCGCTCGCGTCACGGGAGCTACGCCGGCGAAGATCGGCGCGAAGTCGAACCCTGTCTTGCCTTCAGCCCGCGCGTCAGCTGCTGCCTGCGCCCACACCGGCGGATGGACGAGCACGTCGCCCGAGCCCAGCACCGTCACCGTCCGCGGACGAGGCTTTGCAACACTCGGGTGCGACGGGACGACCTGCGAAACTGATGGCGCCCGGCCTGTCGATGACAGCGTGGACGCCTGCGTTGGGCGGACATGTCGACCGCTGTCGCACGCGCCGGCGCACAGCACGCCGGCCAGAAGCAAAGCGAGCGCGCGGCGCGACATGCGCGCATCGTCGCACCACAGGCTCGTCGTCAGATTCAGGAATGCGTCAACTGCTGTACTCGCTGGAAGGACACCCCGAGAAGTTCGGCTGAGTCGCGCAGTGATACGTCCTCGGTGCGGAGCTCGGCGACGATCGACCGCTGCGCGTGCTCGTAGCGCTGCCTAGCAGCGTCCATGGCTTGCCTCGCGTCCTGGTACTCGCGGAGCCGCTTCTCCGTATTGCCGGACAGCCGATAGTGCAGGCGTAGCTGAAGGGCGTCCGGATCGACGTCGAGCAGCCCGGCCAGCAGGTCCCGCACCTCTGGCTCGAGCTTTGCCAGCCGCCGCACTTCGGTCGCGCCCCCGCGCACACCGCGGGCTACGCCAACCCAGTAGCCGCCCTCACGGTGCACGTCGACGTCATAGACCTTCATCGGTCCAGCCATCCTTCCCCGAAGATCGGTTCTAGCGCCTGCTCGTTGCTGCGGGTCACGGTCTGTGTCATCGCGCCGGAGTGCCCAGTCAGACCGACACGTCCCAGCTCGACGCCGTCAGCGTCCAGCACGGCCCAGATGGTGTGCGAGCCCTTGCCGCGCTTGGGCAGCTGCTGGACGATCCAGGCGTTGTCGCGGGCGAGCTTGCGCATCGTCTTGAGTACCTGCTTCGCGCTGCGTGTTCCATGCACCACGCAGGGCTAAGTCTATTACACTAGACAGTCAAGTGTCGAGGTGGCTAGACACCTACTGTGGGATACATTTTCGACTCACGTGGGACGGGCGACTTGCGTCTAGATCGTGACAGGCCCGCGGCCCTGGCCGGCCTGACGATCAGGCGGGCGCCGACGCGCGCGCCTCGGCCGAGCGCGCGCGCTTGCGCTCGCGCTGCTCGACGAAGCGGCTCGCCTGCACGTCCAGCGCGCCCATGAACGTCGCCAGCTCCTCGCGCGCCTGCTCGCCGGCCGGGCCTAGGTCGTCGCGTTCGAACACGCGCCAGAACTTGAGGATGGGCGAGACGACCTCGTCGTGGTGCAGCCGCAGGTCGTAGATGCCGGCCTTGGCGATCGTCACCGAGTTGCGGACGAAGTCAGGCATGCCGGCGCCGGGCATCTGGAAGCCCACGACCTCGTCGCGGACGGCCTGCATCGTGTCGTCCGGCGCGACGTCGAATGCCGCGGCGACGAGGTTGCGGTAGAAGACCATGTGCAGGTTCTCGTCGACCGAGATCCGCGAGAGCAACTGCTCGGCCAGCGGATCACCGGCGAAGCGGCCGGTGTTGCGGTGCGAGACGCGGGTCGCCAGCTCCTGGAAGGAGACGTAGGTGACGGCCTGCAGCATCGTCTTGTCGCCGGAGTCGTAACCGGCGGTCATGTGCACCATGCGCAGCCGCTCGAGCTCGACCGGGTCGACGCCGCGAGTCACCACCAGGTAGTCGCGGATCGCGATGGCGTGGCGTCCCTCCTCGGCCGTCCAGCGCCCGACCCAGTGGCCCCAGGCGCCCTCGCGTCCGAACCGGGTGGCGATCTCGCGATGGTATGAGGGCAGGTTGTCCTCGGTCAGCAGGTTCACGATCATCGCGGTCCGGGCGACGGGAGACAGCGGTGAGTCCTCGGGTTTCCAGTCCTCGCCGCCGAGGAACGCGAAGTCCCGTCCGCGGCTCCACGGCACGTAGTCGTGCGGTTCCCAGTCCTTGGCGATGCCCAGATGCCGGTCGACGTTGGCTGCGACGACCGGCTCCAGGTCGTGCAGCAGGCGGGTCTGCAGCGTCTCAGTCGTCATCTCACCTCTCCGTCCATCGGTATTCGTTCTAACCTACGCCACCGTAACCTTGCCGGGACCCGGTCGAATCGCGGACCTTGGAGCTGAATCCACTACCAATCGCGATCACCCGATGTCGCACGGTAGTGCTTATTGCGCAATTCGCCCCCTTACCACCAGACTGCTCATGCTGTCTGGAGGTGGCGTGTTCGTGCCCAATGTGGGGGTTCGGACACCTGACACAGGAATGGGATTTTCAATGGTGAAGATCGGGGGGCGCAAGCGACTCCTGAGTGTCGGCGGGGTGGTCCTGGTTGTTCTGGCGGTGGCAATCGGGGTCGTGGTCATAGCGAATCCCGCCAGCGCGCACACGGCAAGCCTCAGCGGCGTCGCGACCTGTGACCCGAACTCGGGCACCTACTCCATCACCTACACCGGTCAGTCCGAACGTACGGATCTCGCCGGCGACGTGACTGTCACCGGATCGGCACCGAGCAGCACGTCCATCTCGCCGATGTCGCTCTCCGTACCAGGACACGGCACGTTCACCATGAAGCAGACCGGCATCCCCGGCGACGCCGCCGCTGCCGGGCTCCGCGTCCACGTCCAGTGGCCTGACAGCGTCGACGCCGACCCCGGGGCCGAGGTCGCGTTGCCGAGCGGCTGCGCCAAGGCGCCAACGCCGATCACCGCGCCCGCGCCCACGTTCACCGAGCGCACGTGTGACACGCCGGCGGCCAGCTACGTCATCCCGGACGTCACCGGCGTGGCTTACCAGGTGGACGGCCTGCCTGTCGCGGCGGGCAGCCACGCCGCGATCGTCCAGAGCGTTGCGATCAGAGCCGTCGCGAAGCAGGACTTCGAACTGACCGGCACCGCGAAGTGGACGCACGAGTTCGCGCCCGCACCGATACACGCCGAGTGCGCAGGCCCCGCCTCGCCGACATTCGTCGACAGCGTGTGTGCGAACAACGCGCCAGCGGCTGCCAGCTACGCGCTCCCGACCGACGAGGGCGTCGACTACGAGGTGGACGGCGTCAAGGTGGCCGCCGGAAAGCACGACGCGACCAGTGGCAGCACGATCAGCGTCACGGCCGTCGCGCAGAACGGCCACCCGCTCAAGGGCACCGCGACCTGGACGCACGCGTTCCCGGCGGCGCCGACGGACTGCGACAAGAACGGCACGGCCACGGCGCCGACGTTCACCGACGCGACCTGCGATTCGCCCACGTCCAGCTACAAGATCCCGGCCGGCGACCAGGACATCTCCTACGAGGTGAACGACACGTTGGTCGCGGCCGGCAAGCACACGGTCTCCGGCGGCACGGTCACGATCACCGCGGTCGCCACGCCCGACTACACGATCGTCGGCAAGAAGACCTGGCAGCACACGTTCGACGACGCGACGGACGTCTGCCCGGTTGCGGCAGGAGCGGCTCCGGTCGCCGCGCCGCCGGCCGACGTCCCCGCTGCGGTGACCCCGGCGGTAACCCCGGCAGCCCTGGCCAACACCGGACCGGGTGCTGTTGCCAGCAAGGGCACGATCATCGGCCTGCTGCTCGCGGTGCTCGGCACGATCTGCCTCTTCGCGGGGCGGCGGCCCGCCGTCGGCGGACGCCACGCGGCATAGATCCGACGCACTGGAACCCGGAACCCCGGGGTGGCCGGCAATGGCTTCCCTGGGGTTCTGCTCTGTCCAGGACTACAACTTCCGCAGGATGATCATGTCGCGTTTGCCTGCGGGATCGGGCACTTGGCGCGCGGTCAGACGCGACATGATCACGACGGGACGCGCAGACCCTCCGCTGGTCGATCTGTGGCGGCAGCCTCAGGACGCCTACGGGCAGGCGGTCGGCGTGGGCGTCGGCGTCGGCGTGTCGGTCGGCGTCGGGTCCGTCGGGGTGGGCGTCGGGGTATCCGTCGGGGTCGGCGTCGGGGT
>DASXRA010000151.1:0-3314 GCA_036506855.1 Jatrophihabitantaceae bacterium | reverse complement strand
TCGCTGATCCGGATGCCGCGGCCGACGAGCAGCGCGTTGAGGCTGGCCGCGTCGGCACCGCGCACCACGAGGCGGTCGCCCTCGCGCAGCTCGACCCGGCCGTCCAGCAGGGCGACGGCCGAGGCGGCGTCCGGTGTCCGGATGACCGTGCGGCCGGTCGGCTTACGCAGCGTCTCTAGGTCGTCCTGCAGCACGAGCTTGCCGCGATCGAGCACGCCGACCCTCGTGCACATCTGCTCGACCTCGCCGAGCAGGTGGCTGGACAGGAAGACCGTCGTGCCGGCCGAATGCAGGCGCAGGATCAGCTCGCGGATCTCGCGGATGCCTTGCGGATCAAGTCCGTTCGTCGGCTCATCCAGCACGAGCAGCTCGGCCTCGCCGAGCAGCGCGGCGGCCAGGCCCAGGCGCTGCCGCATGCCGAGCGAGTACGCCTTGACCGGGCGGCGGCCGACACCTGCGAGCCCGACCGTCGCGAGCGCCTCGTCTACGCGCGCGCCCCGCGAGTGCCGGGGCCGGCCGGGGCCGCTCGCGTCGTACAGCATCAGGTTGGCCCGACCGGACAGGTGCCCGTACGCGGCCGGCCCCTCGACCAGTGACCCGATCCGCGGCAGGACGCGCCGCGCCGACTTCGGCATCGGCTGGCCGAGCAGGTCGATCGAGCCGGACGTCGCCAGCACGAGGCCGAGAATCAGCCGGACCGTGGTGGTCTTGCCCGACCCGTTGGCCCCGAGGAAGCCGTAGATGTCGCCCTCGCGCACGTCCAGATCGATGTTGTCGACCGCCACGAGCGATCCGAAGCGCTTGGTCAGCCCGCGGGTCTCGATCATTGGCCGACCAGTTCGGTGCCGGAGGGCAGTTGCCTCGCGGCCGCTGACAGCGTCGGCAACGTGACCGTGCCGGTGAGCAGCCAGGACAGGCCGTTCTGGTCGGGGGTCGTCAGCAGCAGGCTCAGCGGGCCGACGGCCATCGCCAACCCGTCCGGGGTCGAGCTCGCGACCGTCTTCAGCTGCTCCTGCACCGAGAAGGTGACGCGGTCGGGCAGCGGGACGACCGCGAACTCGGTGACGCCGGTGCCGTAGACGCCGATCGCACCCGACACCGGTATCGCCGTGTTGCGCGAGAACCCGCCGAGCTGTGCGGGCGCAGCCACCAGCGCGAACCGATCGATCGCCGCGATCAGATCGGGCTCGCTCTGCGTGCGGATGCGCGCGCCCGCCGGAGGCGAGAAATCCGCATCGGACAGCGGGGGCGTGCGGGTGGAGAAGTCGAGGAACCTGCTCGTCAGTACCTTGCCCGACCCCTTGCCGTAGATGTCGACCCGCAACGCGAGCCCGGTCACCCGGTCGGCCCACACGTCAACACGATCGATCGTCGACTGGGGCGCATCGGGGCGCAGCCTGAGCCCGGGGACACTCCGTCCGGCAATCCGCTTCGACGGCATGCGGCTCACCTCGTCCGACGACGCCTGGCTGAGCAGCCGGCGCGCGAGGTTCGTCGGGAGCAGGTCACCGGCAGCCGGCAGCCGCACGTCGACCGACGTGTTCTGCTCGGTCCAGGTGGCACGGTTCGACTCGTAGTCCCACGTCCACGTCCCGCTGGGACCGACCTGGGTGTCCGACTCGCCGGAGAGACCGATCGTGTCGACCCGCCAGTTCTGTTCACCGCGCCACCACACGCGCATTTGCGTATTGCCGCCGAGCAGGTCGGCGACCGAGCCGAACTGGCGCGTGACCGGAAGGGCGAGGCTGCCGGACGACTCGGCGAATCCGGAGTAGCCGGCCGCATGCGGGTGCGTGATCCGGGACAGGAGTTCGCTGGCGGCGATGTCGCTTTGCCCTGCGGGTATCGCGCCGATGACGATCGGGAGCACGACCAACGCGCTGACGCCGCAAAACACGACGAGCCACCGCCAGACGCTCACCTTTACCGACGGTACCCGTCGTCGGTGAACGCGAGGTCTTACCGATCGCAGACGGATCCGCGCACGACCGTCCGTGGCGTGGCCGACCTGCTTAGCGTTGCCGGATGCGCGTACTCCTGACCGGCGGTGCCGGTTTCATCGGACGGCATGTGCTCGCCGAGCTGGTAGCCCGCAGCCACGAGGTGCGTGTCCTGGACGTCCGTGCTGAGTGTCCGGGTGCCGAGCTCGTCGTCGGCGACGTGCGTGACGCCTCGGCGGTCGACGCCGCGCTGGCCGGCGTCGACGCAGTGTGTCACCTCGCGGCCAAGGTCGGCCTCGGCGTGGACGTGCAGGATCTGCCGGACTACGCGGGATCGAACGACCTGGGCACGGCCGTCGTGCTCGCCGCGATGGCTCGCGCCCGCGTCACTCGTCTGGTGCTGGCCAGCTCGATGGTGGTGTACGGCGAAGGCGTCGGACGCTGCCCGGTGCACGGCGACGTCACGCCGGGGCCGCGCGTGGAGACCGACCTCGCCGCCGGCCGGTTCGAGCCGCCGTGCCCGCAGTGCGGCCGCGCGCTGCAGCATGCGCTCGTCACGGAAGACGCCCGGCTCGATCCGCGCAATGCGTACGCGGCGAGCAAGGTGGCCCAGGAACATCTCGCGTCGTCGTGGGCGCGCGCGACCGGAGCGGGCGCCGCGCTGCTGCGGTACCACAACGTCTACGGCGCGGGCATGCCGCGCGATACGCCGTACGCGGGCGTGGCCGCGATCTTCGCGTCCGCCCTGCGGCGTGGCGAGGCACCGACCGTGTTCGAGGACGGGGGCCAGCGCCGCGACTTCGTCCACGTGCGCGATGTCGCGTCGGCCACGGCAGTTGCCCTCGAACGTCATGGCGACGGCGTGCGCGCGTACAACGTCGGCTCCGGTACTCCCCGAACCGTGGGCGACATGGCCGACGAACTCAGCCGCGCGCTGAGCGGGAAGCCGCCCGTGGTGAGCGGTGGCTATCGGCTCGGCGACGTCCGGCACATCACGGCCGACTCGTCACGGCTGTGCACGGAACTGGGCTGGACGCCGCGCGTCGACTTCGCGACCGGCATCGCCGAGCTGGCCGGTTGATCATCTTGTGGCTGCGCGCCAGGCGTCGCGTACCTGAGCGAGAGCCGCGTCCGCGGTGATCTCGAGGCGGGTCTGGCCGGCAAGCTGGTTGCGCCAGTGCTCCGGGGTAGGCGCGGTTGCAAACATCCAGTCACGTGGCGGAGCACCGATCGGGCCGTGTATGGCGAACAGCTCGGCGGCGTGCGGCGTCATCGCGCCGAGCTTGGCAAGCGCCCAGAGGTCATAGAGGTCGCGGGGTGCGGCGCGGTCATGCCAGGTTGCTGTCTTCACAGGCGACGAACGACTCGAGGGTC
>DASXRA010000150.1:0-5300 GCA_036506855.1 Jatrophihabitantaceae bacterium | reverse complement strand
CCCACAACGACGGGACGTTCCAGGTGTCGAACCACCACTCCGGGTCTGCGGGAGGCCCCGGCGCGGCTGGCGCAGGCGGCGCGATGCCGACGACCAGCGCCGCCAGCACGCACGCGATCGGCCCGCGCGCCGCCCTCATGGCGCACCCCAGACGAGCTTGCTCGGGTTCACGGCGTAGCAGTGCGCGCGGATCGCCAGGTCGGTCGTTCCGGACTTGGCGGCCGGCAGGTTGTCGAAGTCGAGCCGCTGGAAACTGCCCCGGACGGCAACCGAGCCGCGGACGTCGAGCAGGCCGTCCGGCCCGGTGACCTGGATGGTGAGTTCGTCGCCCAGGTCGCCGGTCAGCGTCCCGTGCACCGTGCCGGGCACGACACGAGCGTCGGTCGGGACGGGACACGACGGGCTCGGGTTCGTGCCGAGGCACGCACGCACGGCGGACACGACCGCGGACTGGACTGCTGGCGTCCCGGCCTTGCTCAGCATCGGACGCAAGGTTCGCGACGGCTTGTCGGTGAGGTGGAGGACCTGCTCGTCGATCTCGAGATTCGGTGTATCGACGCTCAGCGGCAGTGCGCCCGGAAACATCAGCACGGACCCCGCCGGAAGGGCCGACCCGGCAAGGGTGAGCCGATGCCCGGCGACCTTCGCGATGATCTGGATGGACGCCGCCGTCGCGGCCAGGCGCCAGCTGCGGCCGTGGCGGTTCAGGATCACCGTGTCGGTCACCGCTTTCTGGTTGTCGCGAAAGCTGAGCTGATACTGGACCGTGACGGTCGCCGCGTCGCCGTCGCGATCGACGGACAGCGCGCTGACGTCGCTGATCGAGGCAACCTCGAGCGCGGCCCGCAGCACGCCGCGGGTGAGGTAGGTGCGCGGGCCCGCGGGCACGTCGCCGTAGGCGAGCGCGGCGGCCGCGTCACCGCGCGACAGCGCGCGGAAGTAGTTGGTGGCAATGGTGTCCGGGGCGGTCGCGCTGACGTACGTCGTGACCGCCACGAACGTCCCGGCGACGACCGCGACGAGGGAGGTGAGCACGGCAACCCAGAAGACGCCACGGTGCCGGCGAGGCGACCGGACGCGCTTGGGCGGCGGTTGGGGTGCGGAGTACATCAGCGGCTGGGCCGGAAACGGCGACGGCATGCCCTGCCATGCGCCGGGCGGCGCGCCCGGGGGCGGTTGGCTGGTCACTCGACTCGCCGCCGTCCGGACAGAGCGCGGCCGAGCGTGACCTCGTCGGCGTATTCGAGATCGCCGCCGACGGGCAGCCCGCTTGCCAGCCGCGACACGGCAATGCCCATCGGCCGGACCAGGCGGGCGAGGTACGTTGCGGTCGCTTCGCCCTCCAGGTTCGGATCCGTGGCGAGGATGAGTTCGGTGACCACGCCGTCGGCGAGACGGGTCATCAGTTCGCGCACGCGCAGGTCGTCCGGACCGACGCCGTCGATCGGGCTGATCGCGCCGCCGAGCACGTGGTACCGGCCGCGGAACTCGCGCGTGCGCTCGACCGCCACGACGTCCTTGGGCTCCTCGACCACGCAGATGATCGACAGATCACGGCGCGTGTCACGGCAGATGCGGCACTCGTCGGCCTCGGCGACGTTGCCGCAGATACGGCAGAAGCGGACCTCGTTCTTGACTCGGATCAGCGTCGCGGCGAAGCGCTCGACGTCGACCGACTCGGCGGACAGCAGGTGAAACGCGATTCGCTGCGCGCTCTTCGGCCCGATGCCGGGCAGGCGCCCGAGCTCGTCGATCAGATCCTGGACGGCGCCCTCGTACATGGTCGGCTACAGGCCGGGGATGCCGAGGCCGCCCAGCCCGCCCCCGAGTGCCCCGGTGACCGGGCCCATCTTCTCCGCCGCGAGCTCGGCAACAGCCCGATTCGCGTCGCGGACCGCTGCGACGACGAGGTCCTGCAGCGTCTCGATGTCGTCCGGGTCGACGGCCGTCGGGTCGATGGCGAGCGCCTTGAGCTCGCCTGCGCCCGACACCGTGGCGCGCACCAGACCGCCGCCGGCGCTGCCGGTGACCTCCGCCTGGGCGAGCT
The DNA here is from genome assembly GCA_036506855.1 of Jatrophihabitantaceae bacterium. GTDB lineage: Bacteria > Actinomycetota > Actinomycetes > Mycobacteriales > Jatrophihabitantaceae > DASXRA01. The sequence continues at coordinate 3,253 of DASXRA010000150.1, read as the reverse complement.
CGGCCTGCGCGTCAGCGAGCTGCTGCTGCATCTGCTGTGCCTGCTTCATCAGCTGCTGCATGTTCGGCTGCGCGCCGAAGCCACCGCCACGCGAACTCAACTGGACCCCTCTCGTCGGGGCAAGCGTAGCCGCGAACGCCATGGCACAGTGTTCGGCGTGCGCCGTCGGCCGTTGTCTGCACTGGTGGTGCTCAGCTGTCTCTTGGCCGGATGCACCTCAGTGGTACGCCCCACGGACTCATCGTCGTCGCCCGCGCCCGAATCTTCGACCTCAGCGGTGTCGTCGACGCCCGCGCCGTCCTCGTCGTCGCATTCGAAGCCGAAGCCCTCGCCGTCGACGACCCACAAGCCGCCGTCGTCCGCTTTGCCGGTTCCGTCCGGGCAGCCACTCATCCTGTTGAACCCCGGCCACAACGGCGACGACGCGTCGCATCCGGAGGTCATCAACCAGCCGATCGATGCGGGCTTCGGCCGGACCAAGGCCTGCGAGACGACCGGCACGTCGACGAACAGCGGTTACCCCGAGCATGCGTTCAACTGGGATGTCGCGCTGCGCGTGCGCGCCATCGTGCAGGCGCACGGCGTCCGCGTGCTCATGACCCGGCCGAACGACACCGGAGTCGGGCCGTGCGCGAACGTGCGCGCGCAGATGGGCAATCGCCCGGACGTCGCCGCGCAGATCTCGATCCACGCCGACGGCGCCGACTCGTCCGGCCACGGGTTTCACGTCTGCGAGGACAGCCGCCAACCGGCCGGCGCGGCCATCGCGGCCCGGTCGCATCGGCTCACGGTGGCGCTGCACCAGGCGTTGCTTCGCGGGTCCGGCATGACCGTGTCGAGCTACCTCGGCCAGGACGGCTACTTCCCGCGCGACGACCTGACCGGTCTGAACCTCGCGATGCGTCCGGCCACGTTCCTCGAGATCGGCAACATGCGCAATGCCGGCGACGCTGCCCTGCAGACCTCGGCGGCCGGCCGCCAGCGGATCGCGGCGGCGGTCGCCGCCGGCATCCTCGCGTATCTCGCGCGCTGAACGTGTGCTAGACCCTCTGCGTGCAGCTCATCCATCAGGGCAAGGTCCGCGACATCTATTCGGACGGTCCCGATGAGGTGATCCTGGTCGCGACCGACCGGATCTCGATCTACGACGTGGTGCTGCCGACGCCCATCCCGGACAAGGGCCGGCTGCTGACCGCCCTGTCAATGTGGTGGTTCGAGCAGTTCGCCGACGTGCCCAATCACGTCATCTCGGCCGTGGACGTGCCGGCGGAGTTTGCCGGGCGCGCGATCCGGTGTCGGCGTGTCGACATCGTGCCGGTCGAGTGCGTCGCCCGCGGGTACCTCGCCGGAGGGGGATGGACGGCGTACACGGAAACCGGCTCGATCTCCGGCGTTGCGCTGCCTCCCGGTTTGCGGGAGGGCGAACGGCTGCCCGCGCCGATCTTCACGCCCACGACCAAGACACCGCCCGAGCTGGGCCACGACATGCCACTCACGTTCGACGAGGTTGCGGCGCAGGTCGGCGGGTCGCTGGCGGAACAGTTGAAGTCGATCACGGTCGGGCTGTACTCGCGGGCCGCGAAGATCGCCGAGGCACGGGACGTCATCCTGGCCGACACCAAGTTCGAGTTCGGCCTTACGCCATCGGGTGAATTGCTGCTCGCCGACGAGGCACTCACCACCGACTCGTCGCGATACTGGCGGGTCGAGGACTGGAAACCCGGGCAGCGGCAGCTGGATTACAGCAAGCAGTACGTCCGCGACTGGGCATCGGATCTCGGCTCATGGGACAAGACGCCGCCCGGCCCCGAAGTGCCGCCGGACGTCGTCGCCGAGACACGGCGGCGCAGCATCGCGATGTACGAGCGGATCACCGGCACGACCTGGGCCTGAGGTCGTCCCTACTGCGAGGCGTCGTCGAGCGGGCGAGCGCCCAGCGTCGACTGCAGCAGGCTGAGCGCGTCGGCCTCGGGGTCGGCCGCGGCTGAGTCGCCGGGGTTCGCCGGGCGCGAGTCATCGCGTGGATCCGGTTCCGGCTGCGGCTCGTGCGGCGTCGGATCGGCCGCCGGGGCCCCGGCAAGCTCGACGGTGACCCGCCACTTGCCGCCGACGACACTCGCCAGCGCGCTGCGCAGCAGTTCGGTATTGCTCTCGTCGCCGATCATCTTGACCAGTGGCGCCGTGGTGGCACTGAGCGTCAGCTGGTCGCCGTCGAGCGAGGCGACCTGCGCATTGTCGAGCAGCGCACGGGTGCGGCGGCTGGCCTGCTTGACGATGTCGAGAACCTCCGGCCACAGCCGGCGGATCGCGGCCGCGTCGACCGCGCCGGCCGGGACCGGCTTGGGTGGCTCGGCCAGGGCCGACTTGGCAAGCTCGGCCGGGGCCGACTTGGCGGGCTCGGCCGGGACCGGCTTGGCCTCAACCGGCGGCGCCTCGACCTTGCGCGCCGGCCTAGCGGCCGGCTTCGCAGCGGCCGGCGGCGTGGCCGCCGGCTCGAGCTCGGCGGGCGCCGCGATCGCGGCATTGCGCCGCTCGAGACGCTCGATGCGCTGCAGCAATGCAGCGGAGTCGGCGGCGGCGTCGGGCAGCTGCATGCGCGCGCAGAGCAGTTCGAGGACGAGCCGGGGCGAGGTCGTCCCGCGCATCTCGATCAGCGCTGTGTGGACGATCTCGGCATTGCGCGTCAGGGTGGCGCCGCCGATCCGAGCGGCCTGGTCGGTCATTCGCTGCAGGGTGTCGGCCGAGTCGTCGATCAGGCCGCGCGCTGCCGCGTCGGGCACCGCGTCCAGGACGATCAGGTCGCGGAACCGGTCGAGCAGGTCGATGGCGAACCGCCGCGGATCGTGCCCGGCCTCGACCACGCGATCGACCGTGCCGTACACCGATGCCGCATCGCCCGCCGCGAGAGCGTCGAGCATGTCGTCGAGCAGCGTCGAGTCGGTGACACCGAGCAGGCCGACCGCGTCTGCATAGGTGACACCGGCCGTCCCGGCGCCGGCGAGCAACTGATCGAGCACCGAAAGGGAGTCGCGCGCCGAACCGCCCCCCGCGCGCACGACGAGCGGCAGCACGGACGGCTCGACCGTCACGCCCTCGTCGGCACAGATGCGCTCGAGATGGGCGCGCATGACACCTGGCGGGATGAGCCGGAACGGGTAGTGGTGGGTGCGCGAGCGGATGGTCTGCAGCACCTTGTCGGGCTCGGTGGTGGCGAACACGAAGACCAGGAATCCGGGCGGCTCCTCGATCAGTT
>DASXRA010000149.1:0-1782 GCA_036506855.1 Jatrophihabitantaceae bacterium | reverse complement strand
GGCGGCACAGCAGGCATGCAAGTCGCTCGAACCGACGGGCAGCCCGGAGCAGCAGGCCAATGCACGGGCGTCCATGCTCAAGTTCGCACAGTGCATGCGCGATCACGGGATCAAGGACTTCCCCGACCCGAGCGCCGATGGGCGGATGCAGATCAGTGCCGCGCCCGGGGGCGACCTCGACCCGAACTCCGCGCAGTTCAAGGCCGCCCAGCAGGCGTGCAAGAAGTACCAGCCCGGGGGCGGCGCAGACGGGCCGTCCACGAACGAGGGCACCGGATCGTGAGCGCCGCCGAGTTCGCGGATCACGTCGCGCCGCGCCCGCGACGACGCCGGCGCCGATGGGTCGTCGCGCTGCTCGTCGTGATCCTCGGTGCAGGCGCGGCCGCGGTAGCGGTCAAGAAGCCGTTCCGCGACGAAGCCACGCCGAAGAGCGACGCGGCCGACAACGCTGCCACGACGTCGCTTGCGACCGTGGCCCGCCGCACGCTGAACGCGCAGACCAGCGTCAATGCGACGCTCGGCTACGCCGACACCTACAACGTCGTCAACAAGGCCATGGGAACGGTCACTGCCGTGCCGGACGTCGGCACGGTGGTCAAGCGCGGCCAGGTCCTCTACGACGTCGACGGCAACCCGGTGATCCTGCTCTACGGATCGGTCCCGGCCTACCGCACCCTCGCCGAGGGCGCCTCGGCATCGGACGTCACCGGTCGCGACGTGCGGGAGCTCAACGCCAACCTCGTCGCGCTCGGCTACGCCAGCGAGTCCGATCTGGACCCGACCTCCGACGAGTTCAGCTGGGCGACCAAGGCAGCGCTGAAGCGGCTGCAGGCCGACCTGGGAGTCAAAGAGACCGGCGTGCTCACCCTGGGCCAGGCCGTGTTCCTGCCGGGACCGGCGCGGATCACCGAGGCAAAGGCAACGCTCGGATCGCCCGCGGCGCCCGGATCACCCGTGCTGGCGGCAACCTCGACCACTCGCGAGGTCAGCATCGCACTCGACGCCACGCTCCAGTCGCAGGTCAACGTCGGCGACAAGGTGACGATCACACTGCCGGACAACAGCACTACGCCGGGCGTCGTCACGTCCGTCGGCACCGTGGCCACGGCCGCGCGCGGAGCGGACAGCTCGCCCACCATCACCGTGACGGTCAAGCCGACGCACCCGGCGGCCACCGGCCGGCTGGACAAAGCACCGGTGCAAGTGTCGATCACCACCGCAACCATCCGCCACGCCCTGGTCGTGCCGGTTGCCGCGCTGGTCGCGCTGTCCGGCGGCGGGTATGCCGTCGAGGTCGTCGCCGCGGACGGAGTTCACCACCTGGTGCCTGTGTCGCTCGGCCTGTTCGACGACTCCGACGGGTTGGTGCAGGTGACCGGATCCGCCCTGGCCGCCGGCCAGCGCATCGTGGTGCCCTCGTCATGAGCGCCGTGCTGCAGGTCGATGCGGTGACCAAGACCTACCCCAGCCACCCGCCGGTGATGGCGCTGCGAGGCGTCAGCTTCTCGGTGGCCGAGGGAGAGCTGGTCGCGGTGCTCGGCCCGTCCGGGTCCGGAAAGTCGACGCTGCTTCATCTGATCGGGACGCTGGATCGTCCCAGTTCGGGCACCGTGCGGGTCACCGGCCTGGACGTGGCGGAGCTGACCGATCGGGAGTTGTCGGCGCTGCGGGCGACGCGCATCGGGTTCGTCTTCCAGCAGTTCTTCCTTGCCGAGCACGCCCCTGTCGGCGAGAACGTCGCGGACGGCTTGCTCTACGCGGGGTACCCCGCGCGCCAGCGGC
>DASXRA010000148.1:0-1742 GCA_036506855.1 Jatrophihabitantaceae bacterium | reverse complement strand
CCGGGCAGCCGGGTCGACAGCTGCGCGCCGATGTACGCGCCAGGGATCGAACCCACGAGCAGCGCGGACGTGACGCCGAGCCGGAAGTCTCCGAAGATCAGATGGCCGACGGCCGCCGACGCGACGAGCGGGACGGCCTGCACCAGATCGGTGCCGACCAGCTCGCTGGCCCGCAGCTTCGGGTACAACCCCATCAACGCGATGATGATCAGCGAGCCGGATCCGACCGAGGTCAATCCCACGACCAGACCGCCGACCGCGCCCACGACGACCGTCGACAGCGGACGCACGTCGATGACCGGCGGCCCTACCGGGTCGGCGTCGCGGTGGCCGTCGCGGTGCCGGGCCCGCTCGGCCAGGCGCAGGTACGCGCGCACGAACAGCCCGGTGGCGGCGACGATCAGGGCGACGCCGAGAGCCTTCTGGATCAGGTCGTCGACGGCCGCGCCCCGGCCGAGGCTCCTCGCGACGAGGACGCCCGCGAACGCCGCGGGGACTGACCCCACGCACAGCCATCGCACGAGATCCATGCGCACGGTGCCGTTGCGCAGGTGCACCGCCGAGCCGACCGGCTTCATCACGGCGCTCGCGACCAGGTCGCTGGACACCGCCGCCAATGGAGATACGCCGAAGAACAGGACGAGCATCGGCGTCATCAGGGCTCCGCCGCCCATGCCGGTCAGCCCGACGACGACGCCCACAACCAGGGCCCCGAGCGCGAGCGTCCAGTCCACGAGCATCCCTTCGCTTGCTGAGCCTCCCGGTAAGTCTACCGGGGTAACAGGGATGCTGGGCGGAGCGGACACAGCCCGCTCCGCCCAGCACAATGGGCTGGTGATCGAAGTCGGGCGCGAGCGATTCGAGGAGATGGTCGGCGAGGCGCTCGACGGGCTGCCCGCCGAGTTGGGCCGCGTGATGCGGAATGTGGCCGTCACCGTCGAGCACGAACCCGGACCGCCCGGTCTGCTCGGCCTGTACCGCGGCGTCCCGTTGACCAGACGTACAACGCACTACGCGGGTGCGTTGCCCGATCGCATCACGATCTACCGCCTGGCGATCTGCGCGATCTGCCACAGCGAGGCGGACGTCGTGGAGCGGGTGCGCCGGACGGTCGTCCACGAGGTCGGCCACCACTTCGGCATCGGCGACGCCCGCTTGCACGAGCTCGGCTGGTGACCGGCCGGCTTGGCCTGCATCCAGTTCGTCGCGGCGATTTTGAGGCCGGACGCACCGAAAGCCAGCTTCCCCGCCGGGATAACCACGTTGAGTCGGCGGTTCCTCGCGATTCCAGCGGGGAAGCCGCCGCCGCGTTGCCCAGCGCGGGTTGAATGTCGGTGATCGGGTCCTTGTTGTGGCCCGCGTCGCCGGTGTCGCTGTTTCGTCAGGACGTCCGTTGAGACGCCATGTAGCCTGACGCCGTCTTCGGTGCGCTGGACCTGATCAGTGCTGCCGAACGTGAGATTGGATTGCGCCGGGTGAAGCTGTCGATCCTGATGCCCGTCTACAACGAGGCCGCGACGTTGAGAACGGCTGTAAAGGAAGTGCTCGAGGTCGACTATCCCTGCGCGATGGAGCTGGTCATCGTCGATGACGGCAGCGACGCGGACACGCTGGTGCTCTACCCGGAATTCGAGGCCGATCCCCGCGTGAGCGTTCACCTGCACACCGTGAACCAGGGCAAGGGCGCGGCCATCCGCACGGCCGCCCGAGTCGCAACCGGCGACTACGTCATCCCGTGCGAC
>DASXRA010000147.1:0-4775 GCA_036506855.1 Jatrophihabitantaceae bacterium | reverse complement strand
TGTGGCGTCCTTGTGCTCGACGACGCGGACGACCGCGCCGGCACTGTCGCGGATGACCCGGCCGTAGCCCGTGGGGTCGTCGGCGACGCTGCTCAGCACGGTGGCGGCGGCTCCCGCGGCGGTGTGCTCGGCGAGCAGTGCCTCGAGGGTCGGCGCCGTGAGTAGCGGGGCGTCGCCCGGGACGACCACGATCGTGCCCTCGTCACCAGCAGGCACCGCTTCGAGTGCGAGCCGCACGGCATGCCCGGTGCCGCGCTGCTCGTCCTGCACGACGGGCACGGCATCAGGGGCGATCGTGGCCAGATGCTCGCGGACGGCGTCGCGGCGGTAGCCGATCACCACCACCGTGTGCTTGGCGTCCAGGTCGTCCGTAGCGGCAAGGACGTGCGCGAGAAGTGAGCGTCCGGCGAAGCCGTGCAGCACCTTCGGCAGGGTGGCCGACTTCATCCGGGTGCCCTCGCCCGCAGCGAGGACGACAACCGCCAGGCAACTCACGAGGCGAGCCTATCCGCGCCGGGTCCGCACCGACCGCCGGGCGTGCGGTCAGCGCGTTCGCTGCGCCCAGGCAGTGGCCGGGACGAAAGCGACGCCGGCGAGCGCGAAGACCGCGGCCAGGATCGCCCAGCCCGGCGGGCCGAGGTGGATCGCGGTCACCGTGACGACGACGGGCGCGAGCATCTGCCCGGCGGCGAATCCGCTCGTGAACACGCCCTGGTAGGCGCCCGGGGCGTCCGGCGCGGCCAGGTCGTAGCTGAGCGTCCATCCGGCCGCCGAGGAGATCAACTCGCCGAACGTCTGCACGATGCTGCCGACCAGGATGACGCTCGCGGCGAGCCATACCCCGGTCTGCCCGGCCGACGCGTAGATCAGGCAGGCGGCGCCGAGCAGGATCCCCGACCGTCGGGCGGCCCGCGCGGCAGCGCCGACCGAGTCGATGCGGCGGCTGCTGCGCACCTGCAAGAAGACGATCATGACCGTGTTGACCAGGAACACGACCGACACGAGGATGCGCGGCGCCCGCGTGTGGCCGGCGATCCACAGCGGCAGGCCGACCTCCATCAGACCGAACTGCAGCGTCAGGACGGCGTTGAGCACCGTGATCGTGAGGAACGGCCAGTCGGTGAAGGCGCGGCGCGGGCGAAGCGCGTCGGGCGCGGCGTCGGCGCGCGGCGCCGGCCGGACTACCCGCAACCGACCGAGCAGCACCGCGGCGACGACGAAGCACGCCGCGTTGAGCAGGATCAGGGCGACATAGGCATCGCGGGTATCGGCCTGCAGGGCGATGGCGGCGACACCGGAACCCGCTCCGATACCGACGTTCGTGACGGCCCGCAGGTAGGCGCGCGTCGTCGCGCGCTCGTCGGGCGGCAGTGCGATCGCGATCATGGTGCTGCGCACGGTGTTGCTCGCCTGATCGGCGAAGGCGACGAGGCACAGCACCGGCAGGAACGTCGCCATCGAGTGAACCTGCGTGTACGCGACCAGCCCGGCCGCCTCGACCAGGACGAGCGTCGGCAGCAGCCAGCGCGTGCCGAACCGGTCGGCCGCATGGCCGGCCGGCACACCGGCGGCGACGCCGAAGCCTCCGGCGATGGTGAGCCCGAGCCCGACCTGGGTCACCGACAGACCGACGATCCGGGTGAAGTACAGCGCGCTGATCGTCATGAAGAGCCCGGTACCGAACCGGTTCACCAGCGTGGCCAGCGCGAGTCGCCGCGCCAGCGGGTCGCTCGGCAGCAGGCGACGGGTTCTCGGCTCGGTCAGCGTCACGTTGCTGATCCCATCGCCGGTAACCGGCGCGTCCCACCGATTTAGGATGAGCCTTAATGATCGAGATGCGGATGCGGGCGGCCGACCTCGCCGAGACGAGTTTCGCGGTGTCGCCGCTGCAGGAGACGGCGTTCAGTTTGTGGGTGTGGCTGGCGCCCGAGCGCCAGGCGTTCCACCTGCCGTGGCGCGCGGCGACGGCCGATCTGTGGCGCGAGCTCGACACCGAGGTGCTCGGCGCTCTGGTCTCGCCGCACCGGCGGTGGATCCCCGACTTCCTCACGCCGCGTCCGGGCACGCCACTGACCGAGTTCGACGCCGAGCTGGACCTCGTGCGCTCGACGGCGCCGCGGCGGGTGCGGGCCGACGTGCTGTCCGCCTACAACGGTGCGCCGCTACCGGACGTCCTGCATGCCGACCCGCGCAAGCTACTGCGCCGTATCGTCGCGGCGCTGGACGCCTACTGGCAGGCCTGCCTGAAACCGTCCTGGCCGCGCATCCACGCCCTGCTCGAAGCGGACATCGTGTACCGCTCGCGCCGGCTGGCGCTCGGTGGCGCCCGCGCGCTCTTTGCCGACCTGGACGGGCGGGTGCGCTGGGACGACGGCGTGCTCTACGTCGACCGGCACCGGGGCGAACACCACGTGCTCGACATCGACGGTCGCGGGTTGCCGCTCGTCCCGTCGCTGTTCTGCCGCGGCGCGGTCAGCTACATCAGCATGCGCGAGCCGCCGGTCATCGCCTATCCGGCTCGCGGCAGGGCGACGGTCTGGGAGACGGCGCCGGTACGCGACAGCGCGCACCTCGTCGGGCTGCTCGGCGCCCCGCGCGCTCGGCTGCTCGTGTTGCTGGCCCAGCCGGCCACGACCACCGAGCTCGCACACCGGCTGGCGGTCTCGCCGAGCGCGGTCAGCCAGCACTTGCGAGTGCTGCGCGCTGCCGGGCTGCTCAACCGTGCGCGCAGCGGGCGCAGCGTCCTCTACCTGCGCAGCCCGCTGGGCGACGAGCTGGCCGGTGCGGCGCCGAAGTCGACGGCCGTCGTGTTGGCGCCGCTGATCACCACGCCTACTCGTTCACCGGGGGCCGGGCGGTAGGCGCCGCTCTGCACGGCCGCGAAGCCCGCGGCACCGGCCGGCTCGGCGACGACGCGCGCCGCGTCCCACAGGGTCACCTGCGCAGCGTGGATCGCCTCGTCCGTGACGAGCACCGTCGCGTGCAGGTACCGCTGAGCGATGTCGAACATCAGCCGGCCGACGCGCCGCGGGGCCAGGGCGTCCGAGGCGATGCTGTCGGCCCGGGCATCGACCGGCTCGCCGGCGCGCAGCGCATCGGTGAGCGTCGGCGCTCCCTCGGGCTCGACGCCGACCACCCGGACGTCGCCTGCGTAATACGCCGCGATGCCACCGATCAGCCCGCCGCCGCCGACCGGGACGAGCAACGTGTCGAGGTCCGGCGCCTGCTCGACCAGCTCGAGGGCAAGGCTGCCCTGGCCGAGCAGGGTGAGCGGCTGGTCGAAGGCGTGCACCTCCATGGCGTCGTGGCCCGCTGACCACTCGCGGCTGGCGGCCAGCGCGTCCGCGTACCGGTCGCCGCCGACGACCAGCTCGGCGCCGTAGCCGCGGATGCGCGCGATCTTCGCGGGCGACGACACCGTCGGGACGAAGATCGTCGCGGGCACGCCGCGTCGCATCGCCGCCCATGCGACGGCCGCGCCGTGATTGCCGCCGGACGCAGCCACGACCCCGCCGGGCGGCACGTCGCGCAGCAGCAGGTTCGCCATCGCGCCGCGCGCCTTGAACGAACCGGCATGCTGCAGTTGTTCGAGCTTGAGCGTCACGCCGTCGACGTCGAGAACGGGCGTACGGCGGATGTGCGGACGGATGACGTCGTGGGTTCGCTTGACGGCCGCCCGGTCGATGATGTCGATGATGTCGTCCACCGACTCACTTTCGCACGTCGCGAGACGGTCGGACGCCCCCGGACAGGTCGCTGCGCGCTGCTTGTGGTCTGCTCACATTGATGTAGGCAGACCACAAGCGTCACGATTCGCAAGGGCCTAGCGCAGGCGTGGATGATCGCCCGATCGGTGTGCCGACCTGCTGGGGGACTCGGACTCGAACCGAGACTGCAAGGCTCCAAAGGCCTGCGGGCTGCCGATTACCCCATCCCCCAAGTCGAAGTCACAGCGTACCGACGGTGAACAGGCTGCCCGCTTCCTGGCTGACTTACGGTGCCGTAGGTTACGCTGGCGTAACCGCGAGCCAAGACCGCGCTCCCAGCACATCCCAGCAAATATCCATGATTCGAAGCCGGTGCCGTGCACTGGGAAAGGCGGGGGTTCATGACTCTTGTCGAAGAGGCGGTCGCAGGTGCGCCGCAGGATTCCGAGCAGCCGGTCGGCGGCCCGAAGCCCACGTTCGAGGGCCCGAAGCGCCGTGGCGAGCAGTTCATGCTCTACACGTTCGTAGTCGTGCCGTTCGTGGCGTTCCTAGGCGTCATCCCCGTTGCGTGGGGCTGGGGGATCGGCTGGGTCGATCTGACGCTCATGATCGTCTTCTATACCGTCGCCGTGCTCGGCGTGACGGTCGGCTTCCACCGGATGTTCACGCACGGCTCGTTCAAGGCCAAGCGCGGGCTGCGCGTAGGTCTAGCGGTCGCCGGCAGCCTGGCGATCGAGGGGCCGATCATCCGCTGGGTCGCCGACCACCGCCGCCATCACGCATTCAGTGACCGCGAAGGCGATCCGCACTCCCCATGGCGGTACGGCGAGACGACCGGCGCCCTGCTCAAAGGCCTGTGCTACGCGCACATCGGCTGGCTGTTCGACGTCGAGCACACCAACCGTGAGAAGTACACGCCCGACCTCATGCGCGACCCTGACATCCGACGGGTCAGCGAGCTGTTCTGGCTGTGGGTGCTCGTTTCCCTGCTCACGCCGCCGCTGATCGGCGGGCTCGTCACCTGGTCATGGACGGGCGCGGTGACCGCTTTCTTCTGGGCGTCTCTGG
>DASXRA010000146.1:0-10474 GCA_036506855.1 Jatrophihabitantaceae bacterium | reverse complement strand
TGGGGCAGCTGGCTCGAGGTCATCACCGCCATCGCGTGCGTCGGCACCGCCGTCGCGCTGTACCCCGTCACGCGGCGGATCAGCAAGACCGCAGCGATCGGCTTCGTCACCTCCCGCGTCGTCGAGGCCACCCTCATCCTCCTCGGCGTCGTCAGCCTGCTGGCCGTCTCGACGATGCGCGCAGACCTCGCCGGTGCCACCGGTGCCCGTGCCGAGGCACTTCGCGTCACCGGTCACGCGCTGGTCGAGATGCGCCAATGGACCTTCCTGCTCGGTCCCGGCCTTATCGCCGGCATCAACGCGCTGTTCCTCGGCTACGCGATGTACCGGTCCCGCCTCGTCCCGCGCATCATCCCGACCATCGGCCTCGTCGGCGCGCCTCTGATCCTCGCCTCGGCCACCGGCACGATGTTCGGCCTCTGGGACCAGGTCTCCAGCGCCGGAGCGGCACTAACCCTGCCGATCGCCGTATGGGAGTTCTCCCTCGGCGTGTGGCTGACCGTCAAAGGCTTCAAGCCAACGGCGCTAACCGCCCTGGACGCAGCATCCGCCCCGACCCACCACACGGTCCACGTCGCCTGAGCACCCGGGACACAGCGCAGGTCAATCAAGGGCGGCTCACCTCGCAAGGGTGGGCCGCCCTTCGCTGCGCCCAGGGCGCTACGGGGCCGCCGCCACGATCCGGTTGAGGGGCGGCACGGCAATGCCGGCAGGGTTGTTCCCGGCGAAGTAGTCCTTGAACGCGTCGATGTCCTGCGCGCCGCCGAGTGCGTTCGTGCCTTCGTTGAAGACCGTGAAGCCGTCACCGCCGGTCGCGATGAAGTTGTTCATCGTGACCCGGGACGTGTCGGTCGGGTTCACCAGCACGCCGCTGACCCACATGCGGCCGACCTTGGCGGCGCACCGCGGGGACGCTGATCGCCCTGGTGGGCGCCGTCGTGCTCCGGTTGACGGCGAGCGGCGCGTACCTGCGCTACGTCCAGAACGGCATGCGGCCATGGCTGTTGATCGCCGGCGTCACGCTCGTCGTGCTGGGTGTGGTCACGTTCGTGCGCTCGATGATGGCGTCCTCGGCCGAGGATGCCGAGGACCGGCCGCGAGCGGGCTGGCTGCTGCTAGCCCCGATCGCAGTGCTGCTGCTGGTTGCCCCACCGGCGTTGGGGAGCTACGGCGTCGACCGTTCGGCTCCGGTCAACGTGCGCTTCGGTGGCGGCGAGTTCGCGCCGCTGCCGAAGACCGCGGAGCCGGCAGCGATGTCGTTGCTGGAGTACGGGCAGCGCGCCTTCGACGGCGACGGCCGAACCGTCCGCGACGCCACCGTGTCGCTCACCGGATTCGTCGCCGGTGGTGCTGACAGCACATCATTCCGGCTGGCGCGATATCAGATCGCCTGCTGCGCGGCCGATGCGGCGGCCATGATCGTGAAGGTCGTTGGTGTCGCCGGTCGAGCACCCGCTCGCGACCAGTGGGTCACGGTGACCGGCAGCTTCCACCCCAGCACCGGCGACACCCCGGAGTTGACCGCGCTGACCGTCCAGCCCATACCCGCGCCGGAAGATCCGTACGAGTAGGTATTCCCCGAGGCGGCTCGCGGTGGCAGCCAGTTGTTCTGTCGCTAGATCCAGTTGCGTCGCTTGAAGACGACGTACAGCACGCTGGCTAGGACGGCGATGACGACGCAGCTCACGACGAATCCCGAGGTGTTGGCGAAGCCCGGGAATGGGACGTTCTGGCCGAAGTAACCGGTGATCGCTGTCGGCACCGCGATGATCGCGGCCCAGCCGGTGAGTTTCTTCATGACCGTGTTCAGCCGCGCGTTCTCCAGCGAGAGGTTCGTCTCGAACACCGTGGTGATCATGTCGCGCAGCGACTCGGTCCATTCGGCCGCGCGCAGGACGTGGTCGTAGAGGTCGTCGTACCAGCCGTCCAGTTCCGTCGGTGCGTTGAAGTCCTTGCGGTGACGCAGCACGGCGTTGACGACCTCGCGCATGGGCAGCACGACGCGGCGGAGCTCGACGAGGTCTTTGCGGATTCGGTACGTGCGGCGCTGCATTTCCCGGTTCGGGGCGTGCTCGTCGAACAGATGGTCTTCGAGGGACTCGATGGCATCGTCGAGGGCCTGCACGGCGTCGAAGTGCCCGTCGACGATGACGTCGAGAAAGCCGTGGACGAGAGCGCCGACGCCGTACTTGAGCAGGTCGGTGTTGTCGTCCCAGCGGCGCAGCACCTCGTCCATGTCGAAGCCGGGTGCTTGGCGGACGGTGACGATTCCGCGGCGCAGGACGAACGCGGAGATGCGGCTGATGTCGATCCGCGAGTCGTCGTCCTGCTCGAACGATTCGGGCGGCGGCAGCGTCGTGGCGTAGGTGGTCAGGAACGTGTGCGTGGCATACCGGGTAGCCTTGGCCCGCTCGACGTGCGAGAGGGCGTCCTCGACCGCATGCGGGTCGAGGGTCAGCTCTTCGGCGAGGTTACGCAGGTGCTGCGGGTTCGGTTCGCAGATGTCGACCCAGACCAGGCAGCCGTCCTCGTCGAGGTAGTCCGAGATCCGCTCGAACGGGAAGTCCTCGGCGACGAGAGCGCCGTCTCGCCACAGCCGGCTGCGGACCGTCCCGCCTGACTCGCCCATCCGATCAGTGTGCTCCGACCGTCCCGGGCGATCAGCTGACGCGGCGGCCGGTGCGTCGGCCTGCCGCGAAGACGATCCCGGACACGGCGAGGGTGAAGGCGAAGACTGCGCCGGTCAGCACGAGTGATGCGCTTGCCGTGGTCGCCGCGTGCGGAGCGACCTCGACGCGATGCTGCGGCTCGCTCCTGGAGCTGGTGGTGGGCTGTGACGGCTGGGTTGGCGGTGCGGCCTGGTCGGCGCTCAGCGTGAGGACTGTCCCGCTCGCCGGGATGCGACTCAGGCCGGAAGTGGGCGCTGCGGGCGCCGCGGAATCACTCGTCGCGGTGGCCGGGACGGCCGGCCTACAGGTCGACTCGGTCCAGTGCGGGCGTCTGGGGTCGTGACCGTTCTGCCAACCGGCGTGCAGACCGCGCGACGTCTCATCGCAGGTTGTGTGGCCCCGGTCGGCGCCGGCGCCCGACCCGGGCAGCCCGGCGGTCAATACGGCGGCCGCGGCTACGGCGCACCCGGCGAGGATGAGCCACCCGCGACGAGTGGTGCCGCGTGCCATCGGGCTTCGTTCCTCCACGTCGCGAGCGATGTCTCACAGCGACCCCGGGGTGACATGCGAACGCTCGTCACCGGAGTCGCCTGGGCAGCGTAGTCCGCCGTGACCGCATGATCCACTAGCGGCCGAGGGCACCGGAGTTCAAGCGCACAGTCAGTCGCAGCCGTCGCCCCGCCACGACTCGGCGCCCTCGCGTACGGCTACGGCCGCCACGATCAGGGCCATCACCGGATCGGCCCACCACCAGCCGATCCAGGCGTTGAACACGAGGCCGAGCAGGACGGCCCCGGCAAGGTAGGCGCACAGCAGGTTCTGCACGCCCTCACCAGCCGTGGCGCCCGACTCGAGCCGGCGGCCCAGGCGCTGCTTGGTGATCCCGAGTGCCGGCATGAGCAGCAGGCTCAGCGCCGTCAGCACGATGCCCAGCACCGACGTCTCGGGATGATCTCGAGCGAGGAGCTTGTGGACGGCTTCCACGGCGACGTACGGCGCGAGCAGCCAGAACGACACGGCCACAGCGTGTTGCGCTCGGCGCTCGGCGGTCTCCGAGAGCGTCCGCGTACCGGTGAACCGCCAGATCACGACGACGCTCGCCACGCCCTCGACCGCGCTGGACAAGGCCCACCCGATTAGTGCAATCGAGCCCGCGGCAAGTCCCGCGACCAGACCAGCGACGCCCTCGACGGTCATCCAGACCAGGCTGATCAACGACAGCGCGACGACCCGGCGCGCAGTGCGCTGCCACCGGCGATCGCGCGTGACCGCACGCGAGTTGCTCACGAGCTCGCCCGTCACGGGACGATCGTAACGTTGCGACATCGAACAGGAGGAGTCATGACACGGCGGTCTCCGGGCGACGGTTCGCTCTGCGGAACGCTTGTGCTCTGCTCACATTGATGTAGGCAGAGCACAAGCAAGCGGCAGCGCAACCCGTCGCCCCGCGCCTCCGCCCGCGCCGGGAGTCACGCCGCCCGCGCCGGGAGTCACGCCGCCCGCGCCGGGAGTCACGCCGTCCGCGCCGGGAGTCACGCCGCCCGCGCCGGGAGTCACGCCGCCCGCGCCGCAGCTCACGACTCGATGCTGAGGTGACCCAGCTTGGCCGGGTCGACGATCAGGTCCAGGGCGGCGATGCGTCCACCGACGACGGTGAAGCCGAGGACCGAGATCGGGTCGTCCAGACTGCCGAACAGCGCCCCCGCGCAGCCGTTCACCAGGACCGGCTTGGCGAACATGACGAACCGCGGCGCGGTCGCGAGCACGTGCCGCGCGACGGAATCGGCGCCGACGAGCGGACCGTGCGCCAGGTCGGGTCCGAGGTCGAGGCGCAGCACGACGTCGGGAGCAAGCACGGTGAGCAGCGCGTCGAAGTCTCCGCTGCGGGCGGCGTCGAGGAACGCGTCGACGACCTGGCGCTGCAGGGCGACGTTCCGATCCGGTTGTGGTGCCGCCTGCACCCGGCGCCGCCCGCGGCTCGCCAGTTGCCTGGCGGCGTCCGTCGTGCGCTCCATGATCCGGCCGATCTCCTCGAACGGGACGCCGAACATGTCATGGAGCACGAAGGCGAGCCGTTCGGGCGGGCTGAGACTCTCCAGGACGACGAGCAGGGCCAGGCCGATCGAGTCGGCAAGCTCGGCCTGGTGCGCCGGGCCGTCTTCCACCGGTTCCTGCACCAGCGGCTCGGGCAACCAGGTGCCCACGTAGTCCTCGCGCCGGGCTTTGCGGGCGCGCAGCATGTCCAGGCAGATCCGCCCCACGACCGTCGTGAGCCACGTCCGCATGTCATTGATGGCTTCCGCGTCGCTGCGATCGAGGCGTAGCCACGCTTCCTGCACGGCGTCCTCGGCTTCGGTGACCGAGCCGAGCATGCTGTAGGCGACTGACTGCAGCCGCCGTCGCGTCAGCTCGAATTGCTCCGCCAGCAGGTTCTGGTCGCTCATCGATTGCCTCTCTCGCGCCTATCTGTAAGACGGGCGGCACGAGTCGAACGTGACCATGCCGCATCGCAGCCGAGGCGACGTCACGTTCCGTTGGCGAGATCCGTCCTAAGCAATGAACGGCGAATCCGCCGGTGAACGAACCGAAATGCCTTCCGAGGAGCAACCTTCATGTCTGAATACCAGCGCACTCACCCCGACTGGGACGTCCCCAGCGTTGAGGTGATCGGCCTGACCAAGACCTATCCCGGCGGCGTCGAAGCCGTGCGTGGCATCGACTTCACAGTCGGCGCCGGCGAAGTCTTCGGTCTGCTCGGCCCGAACGGCGCTGGGAAGTCCACCACTATCGGCATGCTCACCACGACTATCGCGCCGACCGGCGGGACCGCTCGGCTGGCCGGGCATGACGTCGTCACCGACCCGCTCGCGGCCCGAGCGGTGAGTAGCGTCGTCTTCCAGGAGGCCGTCGTAGACCGGGCGCTTACCGGCCGGCGCAACCTCGAACTGCACGCGCGCCTGTGGGGTGTCGCGCCACTCGTCGCACGCGGCCTGATCACCGATCTGGCCGATGCGTTCGGTCTCGCGGACATCCTCACCCGGCCGGTCGGCAGCTACAGCGGTGGGCAGCGGCGGCGGCTCGAGATCGCCCGGGCACTCGTTTCCGAACCGCACGTGCTGTTCCTCGACGAGCCGACGGTGGGACTGGACACCCGGATCCGGTACGAACTGCTCGACCTGATCGGCGGGCTGCGCAGCCGCACGGGAATGACGACGGTGCTCACTACGCACTACCTGGACGAGGCCGAGCGGCTGTGCGACCGGATCGCCATCGTGCACGAGGGGCGCATCGTCGCGCTTGACCGGCCGAGCGTCCTGCTTGCCCGTCTCGGTGAGGAGATCGTCGAGTTGCGCGTCGACCGTGACCCCGACGGCGCCCTGGCCGCCATGCGGACGCGTGGCGTCGCGGACGGCGCGGCGTTCGCCGTCGGCGCCACTCTGACCGTTCCGATCACCCGGCACACCGCCAGGGAGACCATCGCAGCGATCGCCGACCTGGGTATCGAGCCGGACACCCTGACCACGCGCAAGCCGACGCTCGACGACGTCTACCTGCAACTGACCGGCAGCCGCATCGCCGCCTGACCCATCAACCTCTCGCCATTCTTGGAAGGAACATCCATGTCCGTCATCACGGCCGACCCGAAGTCCGCGGTCGCACGACCAGCACGTCCGGTCTCCAGACCGTCACCGCTTACCGCCTGGGCTGCACTGACCGGGCGACGTCTCGCGCTCAGTGCGCACACGCCGCGGGAAATCCTCGCGCCGCTCGTCACGCCGATCCTGTTCGCGCTGGTGATCGCCCCGGCATTGGCCACGATGATCCCCACCTCGGGGCCTGGCGGAGTCGACTACCGCACGTTCGTCATCGTCGGAACCGTCGGCCTGCTGATCCCGCTTACGTGCGCGTTCGCCGGGATCGGGGTGATCGTCGACCGCACCACCGGCGCTCGTCGCGAACTGCTCGCCGCGCCGGTACGGCGTGGACTCATCGTCGCCGGCAACCTGACCGTCGCGGTGTTGACGAGCGCGCTGCAGATTTCCGTGCTGATGCTGGCCGGATGGGCCCGTGGCAGCGCCTTCGACGTCAGCGCGAGCGGAGTCGTCTGGTTCGTCGTGGCGGTCTTCGTCTTCACCGTGTTCATGTATTCGGTGGCAGAGATTCTCGCCAACCGGATGCCCACCCAGGAGGAGTACGTCGGGCTCGTCCCGGTCGTGGCGATCCTGCCGTGGTTCTTGGCCGGCTCGCTGTTCCGGATCACCGCACTGCCGGTCGGGCTGGCCGGCATCGCGCGGGTGCTGCCAACCACGCACGTCCTGGCGCTGCTGCGCTACGGCATCCTGGACCGCAACGGTGACGGGCTGCACGACATCTGGGGGTTCACGAACACCACCGTCGACGCGACGCTCAGCATGCTCGTCCTGGTCGCGTGGGCGACTCTGCTCGTGGCAGGGTCGATGCGGATCTTCCACCGCGCCGCCGTGAACTGACATCGGTGCCTGGCTAGGCTGCGGGCCATGGCTGAGATGAGCATGAACCGGGTGATCCACGGCGCGTTCCGCCGAGACCTCCAGCGATTCGAGGATGCTCTGGCGGCGTTCACCGACGGCGATGCCGGACGGGCGGAACAGCTGTGCACGGCCTGGGCGAACTTCGACGACCAGCTCACCCGTCACCACGTCGGCGAGCACGAGATTGCCTGGCCGACGCTGCGCCAGCTCGGTCTGAGCGAGGATCTCATCACCAAGTGGGACAGCGAGCACGACCGGATCGCCGAGGGGCTGCGTACGGCCGATGCGGCGATGCGGGCGTTTCGCGGCTCGCCAACTGCCGCGAACGCGAAGGCCGCCCGTGACGCAATGGCCGAGCTGCGCGTCGTAGCCGGCGAACATCTCGATCACGAGGAAGCCGACCTCGAGCCGTTCTACCTCGCCAAGAAGGACACCCCCGAACTCAAGGCGATGGGCCGCAAGTTCGGCCAGATGAGCCCGCCGGCAGCAGGTACGTTCTTCGCCTGGCTACAGGATGGCGCGACGAGTGAGGAAGCAGCGAACCTGCGGCGAAACGTTCCCGGACCGGTGGTAGCCATCCTGGGTGGCGTGTTCGGCCGGACCTACCGC
Organism: Jatrophihabitantaceae bacterium; assembly: GCA_036506855.1. Taxonomy (GTDB): domain Bacteria; phylum Actinomycetota; class Actinomycetes; order Mycobacteriales; family Jatrophihabitantaceae; genus DASXRA01. Next base: position 2,685 of record DASXRA010000146.1, on the reverse strand, counting down.
CGAACGATCGCGCCTGTCTGGCGCGCGTAGCGCCGGGCCGTGCGCGTTGCGTGGCGCCAGCGGCGATCAGCGGTCGACGGCGGCTGCCGACCTCGGCTCCTCGCCGGTTTCGTTGATGCGCAGTGCGACCTCGCGGAGCTTGAGGTGCGACTCCTGCGACGCGGTCACCATCGTGTCGAACGCCTGCTTGGGCGAGAGCCGGTGGCGTTCCATCAGGATGCCTGTGGCCTGACCGATCACCTGCCTGCTCTCGATCGCTCGGTGCAGGTTGGTCACCTTGTCGGCATAGGCGGCCGCGATCGCGGCGCGGGCCGCGAACACCGGGACCACCAGCTCCGCAGCCGCGTCGAACGCCCCCGGCCGGGCCGAGTACAGGCTCAGCACGCCCGCTCGCTTGCGGGGCATCGGCAGCGGGCAGGCCAGCACGGCTCGCACACCGAGCTGCGCTGCCTGCGCGCCGAAATCGGCCCAGCGCGGCTCGGTGAGCAGGTCGGCGATGCGCAGCGTCTGCCCGTCGGTGATGACCTGTTGCGAAGGGCCTTCGCCAAGGGCCCGCTGGATGTCGTCGGCGGCGACAGCGGCGTCACCGGCCGCGGCGCAGGTCTGCAACCCTGTGTCAGTAACCAGCGCGATGCCGGCGTCGTCGGCACCCGGCACGAGGCGGGTGGCCACGTGAACGACCTGGTCGAGCAGCTCCTCGGGAGTCGCGTCGTGGTCGAGTTCGGCGGCGAGGTCGGCGCGGACGAGCGTCAGCAGCCGCACGATCGCCTCGACCGTCAGCTCGCTCGTGTCGGCAAGTTCTGCGTGCAGTGCAGCAGTGACAAAGCCGGGCGATTCGGCCGAACGAATCTTGGGTATCACCGGCATGGAGCTCGGTTGCTCCTCGATCTCGTCCAAGCTCATGGCGAAAATGTAGAGCTATCGGTGAGGTTACGCAAGAGTTGTAGAGGTTTAATAGTGCATGCTGAGGCGTGTCGGTTAGACTTCCGACCGCAAACCGATAATGGTCGCTGAGGTGACGATGGCGAGCGAGGGCTCTACGGGCGTCTACAGCATCGGTGCTGTGGCGAAGATGCTCGGCATCCCCGTGCAGACGCTCCGCGCCTGGGAGGACCGCTACAAGCAGATCGTGCCGGCTAGAAGCGCCGGCGGGCAGCGGCTCTACAGCCGCGACGATGTCGACCGGCTGCGCTTCGTCCGCGGGCAGACCGAGGCTGGCTTGCAGCCGGCCGACGCACACCGCGTTCTTGCCCAGCGGTCCCGGGAGAGCACCGAGGACGACGCGGCCGGGCGTGCAGTGTCCGTGGACGGTGACTCGGTTAGGTTCGCGATCCTGCTCGCCGAGCGTGACCCCTTCGCGGCTGACTTCGCGGACTACTTCCTGCGCACCGAGGGCTATACGGTACGCATCGTGCTCGACGCCGCTGAAGCCGTGCAGAGCCTCGACGACGATCGGCCAAACCTGCTGGTAATCGACCTGATGATCTCTGGCGGCGCTGGGCTGGAATTGTGCCGTAAGGCGCGCGAAATCAGCTCGATTCCCATCCTCGCTATCTCGGTCGTCGACCTGCGCGATGATGCGCTGGACTGCGGTGCTGACGCGTTCTTGCAAAAGCCGATGGATCCACTTCAGTTCGTCTCGACCGTGCGTGACCTGCTCGGGACCAGTGCGTACCTGCGTCGCGGGGCACGGGTCTGATGTCCGAGCGACTCCCGAGCGGCTCCGATCGCCTGGACGCCGTTCTGGGCGGGGGCTTGCCACTCAACGGCATCACTCTCGTGATGGGACGCCCCGGAACGGGCAAGACCATCCTCGCTCAGCAGTACCTGTTCCGTAACGCGACTGCCGAACGTCCGGCCCTGTACCTCTCGACCGTGTCCGAACCGCTCGAGAAGATCCTGCGCCACGGCCAGTCTCTCGAATACTTCGACGCCTCCGCGCTCGGCAACCGGGTGATCTACGAGGATCTCGGCCAGACGTTGAACGACGACGGGCTGCCCGGGGTGCTCGCCCGCATCACCGAACTCCTCAAGCAGCGCCGCCCTGGACTGATGGTGATCGACAGTTTCAAGGCGCTGCAGGTGTACGCGTCGGACGCGAGCGACTTCCGGCACTTTCTGCATGATCTGGCCGGACGCCTGTCCGCGGTACCGATCACGTCGTTCTGGGTCGGGGAATATGACGGGACCCGCCTGACCGACGCTCCCGAGTTCGCCATCGCTGACGCCATCCTGTCACTGAGCGCGGACCGCGACGCCGAGCGGGAGATGCGGGCCTTCCAGGTTCTCAAGCTGCGCGGCAGTGGCTTTCTCAGCGGCAAGCACGCCTACCGGCTTTCGCCGCACGGCCTCGACATCTTCCCGCGCCTTGCCGATCCACTCGACATGGACGACCACGGCGAACTTCCGGAGCGCATGTCGTCCGGTGTCCCCGCGCTCGACGCGATGCTCGCCGACGGCTACTGGAAGGGCGCCTCGACTCTGGTGGCCGGACCGTCCGGCGTGGGCAAGACACTGCTCACCCAGCACTTCGTCTTCGCCGGCGCGCAGCGTGGCGAGACAGGTGTCGTCGCGACGTTCCAAGAAAATCCTGCTCAACTCGAGCGGATTCTGCAGGGCTTCTCGTGGTCCCTCAAAGACCCCCGCATCGAGCTGATGTACCGCACGCCAGTCGATCTGTACCTC